>JAEURZ010000012.1 GCA_016788905.1 Elusimicrobiota bacterium | reverse complement strand
CGGAGCCACCGTGGTAAATGGGGTGTTCGCGAAGATGACGGACACGGGGGCCCATGGGTATAACCGAAGTGTGACCACGGTGAATTACAGCTTTAACGAGAAAGGGCAGTTGGTGGGGGCTGTGGGGTCAACGGTGGGGGACCAGAACAGTGAGGTATGGACAGACACGGACCGAGACAACGTGGTGGACCCTGGGGAGATGGTGGACCAGCCGACGACGTTCAGCGTGGAGAATACCTATCGGGTGATCGTGGGGCAAGCGCAGGTGGTGAAGAGCGTCACGACGAGCTACACGGCCACCGTGGTGAACGGTGTGTTCACGAAGGTGACGGACACGGGGGCCCATGGGTATAGCCGAAGCGTGACCACGGTGAATTACAGTTTTAATGAGAAAGGCCAGTTGGTGGGGGCTGTGGGGTCAACGGTGGGGGACCAGAACAGTCAGGTGTGGACAGACACAAACCAAAACGAGATCGTGGACGCTGGGGAGATGGTGGACCAGCCGACGACGTTCAGCGTGGAGAATACCTATCGGGTGATTATGGGGCAAGCGCAGGTGGTGCAAAGCGTGACGACGAGCTACGGGGCGACGGTGTCCAACGGTGTGTTCACGAAGATGACGGACACGGGGGCCCATGGGTATAGCCGAAGCGTGACCACAGTGAATTACAGCTTTAACGAGAAAGGCCAGTTGGTGGGGGCTGTGGGGTCCACGGTGGGGGACCAGAACAGTGAGGTGTGGACGGACACAAACCAAAACGAGATCGTGGACGCTGGGGAGATGGTGGACCAGCCAACGACGTTCAGCGTTGAGAATACCTATCGGGTGATCGTGGGTCAGGCGCAGGTGGTCAAGAGCGTGACGACGAGCTACACGGCCACCGTGGTGAACGGTGTGTTCACGAAGATGACGGACACGGGGGCGCACGGATATAGCCGAAGTGTGGCGAGTGTGAATTACAGCTTTAACGAGAAAGGCCAGTTGGTGGGGGCTGTGGGGTCAACGGTGGGCGACCAAAACAGTGAGGTGTTCACGGACACAAACCGGAATGGAATTGTGGACGCTGGGGAGATGGTGGACCAGCCCACGACGTTCAGCGTGGAGAATACCTATCGGGTGATCGTGGGGCAAGCGCAGGTGGTGAAAAGCGTCACGACGAGCCACACGGCGACCGTGGTGAACGGTGTGTTTACGAAGGTCACGGATACGGGCGCCCACGGGTATAGCCGAAACGTAACAACCGTGAATTCCAGTTTCAATGAGAGGGGCCAGCTGGTGGGGGCCACGGGGACAACCGAAGGTCAGCAAAATTCAGAAGTTTGGAACGATTCGAACCGAAATGGGAACGTGGATCCCGGTGAAATGATTGATCAGCCGGTGGTTTCAAACGGTGTGAACACCTATGCCGTGATAGCGGGCCAGGCTCAAGTGATTCGGAGCGAGACGACGAATTGGTCCGCGCGGTTGGAAAACGGCGTGTTTACAAAAATCATGGACCCAGGGGCCCATGGGTACAGTCGGAGCGTAAGTACGGTTAATTACACGTTTAACGAGAGAGGTCAACTGATCTCCGCCACCGGGGCGACCATTGGTGAACAGAACTCGGAAGTGTGGACCGATAGGAATCGGAACGGCTTATTGGAGGCGGGGGAAATGGTGGATCAAGCCTCCATGTTTCAAGTGGAAAACACCTACGGGGTGATCATGGGTCAATCTCAGATCGTGAAGAGCGTGACGACCAGTTGGTCTGCCCGTTTGGTGAACGGCGTTTTCAACAAAATAACGAATCCTCTTTCGGAAGGGTTCAGCCTCAGCGTATCAACGGTTCAAAATCGTTATAACGAACGCGGCCAGCTTATGGGAACAACCGGTTGGACAGATTTTGATTCTTCTCAAGTGACATTCAAATCCGTTGAGGATTGGGCAGGTCTTATTAAATCAGGTGGTTCTGTTCAGGTGGTTTTTGATGCAACGGACGGGAAATTTGATGATGAACATTATTCTGGGCTTCAAGACCCATTGGGCCCCCTGAAGGCGGGGGAGACCTATACCCTTCAGTTGAGAAGCAATGGGGGCACGGTGGCCACAGGATATCATCAAGAAACCGGAATTGGGGAAACGGTCTATTCCTCCTCTCCCTTTGATATTGAAAACAATGAAATCGCTGTTTGGCGAAATCGTTTTAGTTTTAACGAGAAAGGAGAGGTGTTCGATTCGCGATTCGGTCTGGTTGGGCATTTTTCAACAGGGGAAGGTCCTTCGTCGTCCTCGTGGGTGAATCTCGGGGATACGAATCGAGATGGGGTGCGTCAATCGAATGAAACGTGGGAAACGGAGGCCCAACGATCGAAATCCCATACGGAGAACACGTATGTGATTTTGGGGGGCCAGTCTCTTGTATCAAAGAGCGTGACGGAATCTTGGGCGTGCGATGCTCAAGGGAATGCCATCACCTCGAGTTCGACCCATGGATACAGTCACTCGATCATGACAACACTTTATTCCCATAATGATAAGGGGCAATTGATGGGGGTGAGCGGAGGGGAATCGGTGTCCCGCGGAAACGTAGAGGTTCGATCGCCCAAACGGAATGGTGCTGGCCTGATTGTTGGGGACACGAACCAAAACAATCTTCTGGAAGATACGGAAACCTGGACCTATGAATGGGTGGACCAGGGGACGGAATCCGTCACAACGAACACCTACAACATCATTCACGGCCAAGCCGTTGTCGTAAAAGCGTTGACAGTGAGTTGGGCCTTGAATCCCGCCGGGGACCGGATTTTGGATCCCAAAATGGAAGGGTATAACCACAGCGTGACAACCGTCCATTATGACTTCAATGACAAGGGGCAATTGGTTAAAGCGGTGGGGGAGACAACGGGGCGGTCCAATGGGGGGAAACAGTTCTCGGTCCAAATGGATGCGCTGGGCAACATTCAGGGAGACACGAACAACAATGGGGTTGAAGAAAACGGAGAAGTGTGGGAGTTTTCCGAAACGGATCTTTGGAATGATTTTGAAACTGTCAATAGTTACGTCGTGTTGCAGGGCCAAGCCCTGGTGGCGTCCAGCGTCACGGAATCCTGGTCATTGAATGATGCCGGGAATCGTATTCGGGATGCCCGTCTGGCGAATTATAATTATTCGAAGTCAACGGTGGACTATCGCTACAATGACCTGGGGCAAATGGAGGGGGCGACGGGGCTATCGGTGGGAGGAGCCAATAACGGAAAAACGTTGACGGTTGAGCAGAATGGCGATGGGAGCATTTTTGGGGATTCCAATAAGGATGGGATTCGACAGGCCAACGAAGAATGGCGGTTCGTGGAGAGCCCCCAAGGGTCTGATTCCGAAACGGTGAACACCTACGCGGTCGTTCAAGGCCAGGCTGTGGTCGTCAAAAGTGAATCCAAAAATTACGCTACGGACCCGGCCGGCCGACGAATTTCGGACCCCAACGCGCATGGTTATAGTTTGAGCCAAACGACGGTTCAATACCATTATAACGGGAAAGCCCAATTGGAAGGGGCGTCCGGGTGGACGGTGGGGATGTCCAATATAAAGGTCCTGGCGGATTCCCGTCAGGGAACCACGGGCGCCGGGGACTGGATCAATCAGAGAACCGAATCCTTGACCACGAACACCTATGCGATCATCAATGGCCAAGCCGCCGTTATGAAAAGTGTGACGCAAAGCTGGGCGGCGGATGCCCAGGGTAAACGTATTTCCGATGTGGGATCCCATGGGTACAATCGAACCGTCACGACGGTGTATAACCGCTATAACGCGCGGGGGCAGTTGGTGGGAGCCGTGGGATCCTCTCTCACCCGATCCACGCTGGAGGTCCTCAGTCAAAACAGTGGGGTGGACCGATGGGTGGACCAAATGACGGAGTCCGCCACGACCCAAACCTACATCATTGTCATGGGCCAGGCCGTGGTGCTGAAAAGTGTGACCACCAGCGATGCGTTGGATCCCCAAACGGGGGCGGTCGTTGGTCCTCAACAGAATGGCTACAACCACAGTGTTTCCTCTGTAAACAACCAATACAACGAGCACGGCCAACTGATCGGGTCTTCCGGGGGGACCACATCGAAACTGAATTTTCAGGTTTTAAAAGATTCTCGAAATGGAACCGAAGACGCCACCGCCTGGACCAATCAACGGTCCGAATCGGTGACACAGAATTCCTATGTGGTCGTGGCGGGTCAGGCTGTGGTCACGCAAAGCGTCACGGAGAGTTGGGCTTGCGATGGGAACGGGACGCGGTACGCCCCTGGGACCCACGGCCACAACGACACGCGCGCCACCGTTCAATACACCTACAACCCTAAAGCGCAGTTGATGGGCGCCACCGGAACCACGACGGGTGTATCCAATGTGGAGGTGCGAACTCCCCGTCAAGACGAAAACGGGTTCTTTGTGGGGGATGCGAACCAAAACGGTTTAAAGGATGACGGCGAATCCTGGTCCTTCACGTTGGTGGACCAATCCACCGAATCCAAAACGGAAAATATTTATGCGGTCATCGCAGGGCAGTCGGTCGTTGTCCGGAGTGTCACGGAAAGCTGGGCGTTGGGGGCCGATGGAACTCGGATCACCAATGATCGGTCCCAAGGGTTCAATCACAGCGTATCGTCTGTGAACTATTCTTCCAACTCTCGGGGGCAATTGACCGGAGCGGTGGGACGTTCGGATGGGCGGAGCAACGGAGGGAAATTGTTGACGGCCGATCGGGACGCGACGGGGAAGATTAGGGGTGATCTGAACGATAACGGGGTCCAAGAGACAGGGGAATCGTGGTCGTTTACATCCGAAGACATGCGGAGCGAATTCGCGACCACAAACGCGTACCTGGTCGTCATGGGACAGGCCCAGGTGAAAACGAGCGTCACGGAAAGTTGGGCGTTAAACCAAAGCGGGAATCGAATTCTAATCGACACTCTTCGCGGATACAGTTATTCCAGGTCTCAAGTGGATTACCGCTACAACAGCAAAGGCCAATTGATCGGCGCGGATGGAAATTCCAACGGTCGGTCCAATAGCGGGACCGTGTTAACCGTCAAACGCGATGGCAATGGTCGGATTGTGGGAGATGAAAATAACGATGGGATTCAACAATCGAACGAAACCTGGATTATCGATACGACGCCTCAGCGCACGGATGTGGAAACGGTCAATACCTACGCTGTTGTTCAAGGTCAGGCCGTGGTGGCCACCGGGGTGACGCAGAGTTGGTCCGTGGGGGCCGATGGGGTCCGTGTGACGGATGATTCTGATCACGGTTTCAGTTTCAATCAATCCACGGTCAATTATTCGTATAACACTCTTGGTCAATTGACAGGGGCGACGGGTTGGTCCGACGGTCGGTCCAACGTGCAAGTTCTAACCCAATTAAATGGGGAGGACAGTTGGGTGGCTCAACGATCAGAGTCCCACACCGACAACTCTTACGAGGTCTTTATGGGCCAGGCGGTAGTCATGAAGAGCGTGACCCAGTCGTGGGCCTGTGATGTGTCTGGATTCCGAATCGTTCGTGAATCGGACCACGGGTATAGCCACAGCGTGACGACACTGTTTAATCGCTACAACGCGCTTGGGCAGATGGAGTCTGTTTCGGGGAGCACGCGGACCCGCTCGAACGTGGAAGTCCTCAAGAATTCCCATATCCATGCCAATCTCAATGATCCCAATGCTTGGGTTGACCAGATCACGGAAACAATGACGCAAAATGCCTACGCGGTGATCCTGGGCCAGGCGGTTATCCTTAAAAGTCACACAAAGAGTTGGGCGGTGGGGGAAAATGGAACACCTATTCTGGATGCCTTAGCCCATGGGTTTTCCTATAGCGAAACCCATGTGCGTTATATCTACAACGGGTTAGGTCAGATGACATCCGCCGTGGGTCACACCACGGGGCGGCAAAATCAAAAGGTGTGGACGGATACGAATCAGGACGGAACCGTTGAGGCGCAAGTGAATCAGTCTACGGAAACGGAGACGACCAATGTCTACGCCGTTATCCAAGGGCAAGCGGTGGCCATTCAAAGCGTGACGGAAACCTGGGGAGTGGGGGATGACGGGCAACGCGTGACCGACGTGGGGACCCATGGGTATTCCCACAATATCAACCGAGTGGATTATCGATTTAGTGACAAAGGCCAGTTGCTGGGAGCCACAGGAAAAATAAAAAGCGAACAAAACCAAAAGGTGTTAACCATTTTTGATGGGGTGACCACCGAAAAAGATCAGCTTTCTGTGACGGAAACCACAAACGCTTATAAAATTGTTTTCGGGCAGGCTGTTGTGGTGGCCTCCCATTCTGAAACTTGGCAAGCGAAGCAAGTCGGAAACGATTTCGTGAAGCAAACAGATCCCAGTGTTCACGGGTATAGCCATAGCACGAATTGGGTGAACAGCACGTATAACCAACGGGGCCAATTGATCGGGGCAACCGGAGGGGGTGCCTCTCAACAGACCCAATGGGTGAACACGTTGGTCAATGGGGCCACTCAGACTGTTCCCCAATATTCCATGTCAGAGGTCACCAATACCTACGCGATTATTCGTGGACAGGCGGTGGTTGTGAAGGCCACCACGGAGACGTGGGGCGCCCAAGAAGGGGTGGGGGGGGGCTTCCGAAAGGTTCTGGCCCCGTCCTCAGAGAAAGCCTACACCTATTCCAACTCGTCCACTCAGTATCAATTCAATGGGGAAGGGCAACTGATCGGGGCCACGGGGGCCGGTCATTCTGTTACACAATCCATGGTTCTGGACGCTTCCCAGGGCCAAACAGTTGAAAAGATGGTGGAGTCTTCATCCTCTCTCACCAATCAATACGTCATTCTCCGTGGGCAGGCGATGCTCGTCTTGTCCATTGACACGAGCCGTTCGATCACCGGGGCCACCACCACGGATTCAAGTTCTCGCGTTCGGTATGCGTATGATTCGTTTGGCCGTTTGGTTTCAGCGGTGGGGACAAATTCGGCCACCACCCATACATTGAACGCGGACGGAACGATATCGGTTACGACTTCGAACGGGACGAACGACTACGTCATTTTTTCCGGTCAATCGGTTTTGTCCAAGAGTGTGTCGGAATCCACGACTCAGGCGGGTCCCAGTGTGACCCGTTCCACCATGGTGACAAACTATCAATTGGATAGGGAAACCGGGCGGTTGGTGGGGGCGACTGGCCGCTCCGAATCAACGGCGACCACGACCAACAAAGAGACCTACGTGGATCAAAACGGAAACATTGTGATGAATGACGCCTGGGTCAGTTATACCACGAATACGTCAGAGTCTGACATGACCTACTGGGTCATTAATGGCGTGGCGGTCGTGAAGACAACGACGGGGACATCCACCACAACAAACGCCAATTCGACGTCCCGAACCGAATCGACTCAAACGAATCACTCCAACGCCTATGGGCAAGTGACGGGGGCCACGGGAACCAGCACAACAACAACCGACACGGAAGTGGTCCACGGAAATGGATTGGAACATATAATCTCCTTTACATCCGCGACGAACGTTTACGCCCCCATCTGGGGCCAGGCCGCTTTGGTCTCGTCCACGACCACGAGCAATCGGAATGTGGTTGGAAATACCACCACGGACAGTCAATCCTATACGAACTACACGTACACCGCATTGGGGCAAATGATGGGGGGAGAGGGGACATCCACGAGCGTTTCGCGAACAACGAACGCGGATGGGACTGTTGATCGGTCCGATACCAATACCACGAATTATTTCGGAAACGCGTGGGGGCAGGCGGTTTTGACACGTTCGATACAGACCACTTCGGGTTGGAACGTGAGTCAAACTGTCCAAAACACGTCCATCACCACAACAGACTATTATTATTCCAACGGAGCGATGATTGGAGCGAAGGGCGCCCTGACGGGGACAAAAACTGAAAAAGTCCTGTCGGATGGAGAGGCGGAAGGAACCCAACAAAACATAGACCTCGTGACAACAAAGACGGGGACAACGTACTTCCGTGTGTTGCAGGGGCAGGCCGTGGTGGATTGGGTATACCAAAAAGAAGAAAGCATCGTTGGAAAGAAGAATGAAACCTATTCGTCGTGGACTTACAACGACTACAATTCGAAGGGGCAGCTTATCGGCGTGCGGAACAGCTTTACGCGCCACAGTGACACCACCGAGGCGGCTCATTTAACCCCCTCTGATCTCAATAAAGTCGATGGGTACACAACGACAACCAGTCGAGCCTATGGGAATACCTTCTTCGAGATTCAGCATGGCCAAGCTCAGGCAACTCGAACGGATCAAGTGACCACCAACACCTCGTCCCAAGGAAAAGGAATTGAACAATCCACGGCCCGGACCTGGCTTTCGTATAACGCTAACGGTCAACTCACAGGAAGTTCAACCGTTTCGAACAGCGCTCAAAATACTTACAATGACGATGGAACGTGGTCTCAGTCGTATTCCCGAACAACCAGCAACGCTTCTCTGATGAACGGAGAATTGCAATCCCAACCTTCTTTGACTGTTTCTTACACCCCGGACCGAGAGGGAGGGGCGTTTGATTCCATTTCATGGGATGGGTTCCCCCCGGCGGTGGAAAATGTTTTGGCCATGATTCCTGAATTCATGGGCCGTGCGAGTTCTCTTGCGAACAACGACGAGGCTTTGCAAGCGGAACTGCGTGGTTTGTCGGGGACCATTTCTTGGAGCCGGATGACCACCTCGTACAACGCCAAGGGGCAGGTGACCGGGGGATCCAGCGTTAGTTCCAGTGGATCAAATAAATTGGTCTACAATGATGTCAACCGCAATTCGTCAGTTTGGGACGACGGAGGATATACCTTCCTGCCGTCCTATTCTTCCACCTTCAGTCGCTATGGGGTGCAAAATGGTTCGACCGCCATTCGCTTCACCGAGACCTCTTCGAAAAGTTTTTCCCCAACGGATTCTTCCCATTCTCATTCCACCATCAATTATTATTACGACACTCTTGGCTCATTGAAGGGCGGGAGAGGGGAAACCACGTCTGTCGGCGCGTCGTCTGTTTATAATTCCGAAACCCAAACGTATACGACGGCCTATTCTTATTCGGACGGGTACGAGATTTATGGGGCCATCGACGGACATTCCGTACTGTTGTCCCGTTATTCGTTCGCGCGCGATGAAAATACGGCTTCTCCTGAAGAATTTACCCAATCCTACACGCAATACACCGTTGGTCCTGATGGTCGGTCAAGCAAAGCCGATATCTCCACCTACCAGCGATCTTTGTTGTTTCATGACCCGGACGGTGACGGGGTAGGCAGTTATGTTGCAAAGGGAAGTTGGAGTACCTCCACCCAAACTTTTACCACACGGGGAGGCGAGTCTTTAGTCGCTACTCAAAAAAATTCGTCTTCCAACACCAATCACGATGGTAGTTCCGATTCGCAAACGATTACCACCACGTATTCATACGATGGGGCCGGGCGGCTCTACGCCGCCAGTGGGAGTGGGACCACCACCAGTAACGACGGTGATGGTCGAGCGACCACAGGAACGATGACCCAATCGTACTGGATCATTAATGGGCAGGCAATGATCAAGTCCTCGGTCTCCAACTCAACCACGACAGGGAAATCATCGAGTGTCTCCTCCATGACCACGGATTATCGGTATGGGGGGCAAGGTCAACTGATCAGCGCTTACTCTTACGGGACGTCGTCAGGGAACAACGGGTATCAAAATGGAGTGTTAAGTACGTTTTGGAGTGAAATTACACAAACCTACGCGATCCGAAATGGCCAGGCGGTTGTGCTCACCGTGAGGAACAAGACGTGGACTTGGCCTGTCATCGATGGGGTTGGCACAACCAATATCAACGATTCCACAACCACCAACCGGTATGACAGAAAAAACCACCTGATCGGCGCCAGTGCAGTGGGAACGATTACGATCTCCAGCGCGGACACGCGGGGGCCGAGCAGTTACTCCTTTTACTCATTTAAAACCGATGGCTGGGATGGCGCCACGTCGCAAATGTATTGGAACCTGGGCTGGCACAAAAGGCACCAATACTACGTTGGGTCGGAAGGGGATAGAGACTATTATCAGTTCAATTCAGACGCCTACGCCAATGAATTCACATCAAATGTCGTTGGGTCCTATATCTTTGGCAGCGGCACATCCTCCCAAACCTTTGGAATTTTCTATGGAGTGGCAAAGGCTCTAAGTTCCAACACTTCCACCAGTCTCAATAAATACGTCACGGTCAGAGATGTCACGGTTCAGAGACGATATGGATATTACCGAACCCTTGTAATAAACAATTTTGTTGATGATTACAGCCATTCTGGATCATACTATCGCAGCTCCAAATACCATGAAACTTTTGTCTTTGATAATACGTATCAAGCCTATTCAAACCCAACGATGTATTATTCGGACCGATCCAGTTATGATGGGAACGGAAAATTCATCGGTCTCTCGGAAGTGACCCAAGGGGGGTATAAGCCGGGGTTTGGCAATTATTCCGTAACGCAAATCATCACGGGGCATGACGCCGACCATCGGGCCACCGCGTATACCGAACATTCCTGGAATGAAGGGAATGGCTACAGCGATACGGTTCGTTCGGGGATCACCTACACGGACCGAAATCAAGAGTATTCCTACACGGATTATTACTCCAAGAACGGCGGTGATACCGCCACGGTGAATGTCTACTCCACAGTGTATGATGGCGCGGGTCTGGAGATTCAAAAAACCCAGAATGTGACTTGGGGCAATTCCCATTATGGGTTGGTCCCCGGTGTGGATGACGGGCTGGAAGGATGGAAAAATGGGTCAGCGACGTTTACCACCAACACGGCCTACAATTCTTCCAACCGGGTCATCGCCACATTCACGACGGGGTCGGGATCCGGTTCCAACTCCGAACTCGCCAAGACCAGAGGGTATTCCAACGCCTTTAATTTCTCCTCTTCTCGCACCAATATCCAATACGACTACCTGGGCCGTACCCTCAGCAATAATTATGTGACGACGGCTCCGGGTGTTCAGCAAGGGAAGAAAGAAAGCCGTAACCGTGTGGTTTCCGTGACAACGGTGGGGTCCAGTCGGTTCGGTGGTTTCGATGAATTCGGACGGGCCACCAGCATTTCAAACAACTACACCCGAAATGTCAATCGCTCGCGTGGGTCGAGCAATATCTCCAACATCGTTTATAACTCCTTGGGAAATGTTGTCTCCCAAAAAGAAAACTATTGGAACTTTTCTAAAGTGGGTCGTATCAAGACCTCAACGACCGGTGAGAAGGATGTCTCGTTCACGTACGATGCTAAAAATCAGCTGACCGCTCGAAACGAAACCAAAATTTGGGAAAACACCAGGACCTCCGGCGGCGGCGGAAGCGCTGCCGGAATTTTAAAGATTGTCTCAATCGTCGCAACCATTGCCGCTTTGGTGATGATGCAACCCTACGCTATTCAAGCTGTGAGTCCAGGAATGTTATTATCAACAGCACAAGCCACAAATTTCGCAGCTTTCGTTGGCAGCTTGGGGTTGGCCGATGTGGTAGTGGTGGCAGGTATAATGGCCGCCACGGCTTTTGTCGTCAATTTTGCCGTGACGTTCGCTTTTACTGGGGATTTTAGTCAAGCTCTCTCGGCTGGGATTATGGCGGGTATTGGAGCTTTTGTGAGTGTCGTCGGGGCCCACCTGTTTGGTAGTTTGGATTTCTTTGGGTTGGGGGATTTGGCCAAAGGAGCGTTTGAAGGCCTTAGTGATGGGGCTAAGGAACTTGTCGGTGGGATTGCGAAATTCATCAATGAACTTAAACAGGCCTTCACGGGGGATTCTTTCCCCAATGGGATGACAGCTTTAAAAGAAATCATTACACGGTCCATCAAAGAGATCGTGACAACAGTTGTGTCTGATACGATGCAAGAAAAAAATCCAAACCTTGGGTTTTTGACAGGATTGGTTTCATCCACGTTGTTGGGCTTGATGGGGTTTCAGACCCCTACCTTTACCCTAAACTCCAAACCCTTCTTAAATAGCGTTATCCGGACCGTGGCCGGTTTCGCCTTCACCAAAATGTTGGGGAACGACAACGCTTGGCTCAGCGATTTGTTGATGAGCGCTGTTCAATTAAATGATAAATCGGATGGCGGGGTGTTTAACGAGTTTAACCCGAAGGCACTGATTAAGGGGCTTATCGATTCTCTTGGGTCAAAGTTGGTGGGGGCTCTTCAGCAACGGTTTGGAGAGTATATGTACCAGCAAAGCGGCGGTCTTCCCAACCGATTGACGGCGGGTGCCCACATCATGGTCAGTGGTATCCGCAGTTTCTTTAGCGGCATGGGTGAAAGGATTGTCAATGGACCCCGGGCCGAATTTGCAAAAAAGAATAATGAGTATGCGAATCCCCCTTCCAGCAATGGGAATGGGAGCAATCTCCTCACAGCGGTGGGGGCCGCTCCCATCCAATACAACGTCGGTATTATAAAAGGGGAGGAAGTTTCATCCCGTGTGGAATCCACTTCTCTGCCTGAATTGATTCCCACGGGAGAATTCGATCATTCCGAGGAGCTGTTTGAATTGCAGCTCCCAGAACGTTATTCGGAATCAAATCAGCCTGTTTCCAATTACTCGTCGATTTCTCCACGTGGGGGGGATCACTTAAACGACTCCATGGGGAACCCGATGGGGCCGTTAGGGCAGTCTGAGAATTCGATCCCCTCCGGTTTAAGTGTGGAAGAATTCCGGGGATTAAATCCTGTCCCCTCAGACCCAGGATTAGAATCCATTGAAAGCTCAGTATTGCCTGAAATGACAAAAACCGTTTCTGTTCGTTCCGTTGAACGAAATGTTCCCGAAAACACCGCAACTGTTGAGGGGAAAGAGCCTGTCGTCCCTGAGGAGAAGAAGACGGTCCAGACCGAGGATAAAAAAGTTGAAGTGGCGACGACAGATGAAGACCAAGCGGTTGAAACTGTGGATACGGAAAAAGCGGCAAAATTCAGGACCCAAGTCGCTGAGGCGGGGAATCTGTCAGCTCCCGATAAAAGTATCCTCATAAGTTTATCCGATAAGCAATTAAACACCTTAATGGATCATATTGGGTCCCTGGATGTCATCATTGAAGGAAGCGTCAAAATGGTGGCCGCCACTATTGGGAAAGAAGCGGTTGTCTCTGTGGAAGTCAAAACGGAGGCCTTGGTCGGTCAGGATGCCAAAATGGTGGCGGCGTCGGGCATTAAGCAGGAAACCGTGACGTTAGAGCTGGGGTTGGAATCCAATCGGGTGTTCGTGGTGTTTGCGGTGAAAGGCGATCTCACCCATTTGAAGAACGTTATGCTGGAAGCGGGGGCCACGGACGAGGCCATCGCCAATTCTGCCAAAAACTTGGGTGATGTCTTGTCCAGCGACGCCTTAAAAAATGGTTCTGTTACTTTTGTGGCGCGAATTTCCGCCGCAACGGAAACGGAAGGCGCAAAAGGGTTTTTGGTGGCCCATGTGAATGTGGCGGACCTGTCGGCCCAAGAACAAGCGCGGGCCGCTCACTGGGAAGTGGACACGGTGGAAGTGAAAATTGATGTGGAAACGGGCGCTGTTACGGTTGGCATTGAAAAAACCCAAGAAGCGTTTGCCAGCGCCATTAACACTTACGCGAAGACCAATAATATTACGGACCCTAAAATCGCGATGCAAGAGTTCTTAAAAGCGGGTGGGATTGGTGACGCTTTGTCAAAGACGTTGACGAGCCTGACGGGCGGAGATCCGACGGGGATAGAAAAGGTGAAATTCACCATTGACCCGAAAGATGCGACCAAGAGCACCGCTCAAATCCGGGTGAGTTTAGAGAACAAGGGTATGGCCGGGAACTTGCAGAGCCTGGTGACGGGCCCGATGAAAGGAATATTGGCGGTTCTCTCCCAGGGGGCTGAACGAGCCGGGGACGCCACCGCTGAGGTCCTGTTGGACGGGAAAGGTGCCGTGACAGACATTGAGGTGGATATCCCCAACAATGGGGGGAATCTTAAGGCGATTTTGCCGCAAATGGAAGGATTGCCATTGGAAGTCCTGTTACGAAAAATGCAGGCCCTGGAAGGGATGGCGGGCTTAGAAAGTGTGACGAGCGTCAAAATCCTGTCCACAAACAATAAAGTTGTGGCCGCGGTTGAAATCGATGGGTCCAAACTTACGGACGCCGCCCGGCAGTTGCTCAAGGGCAACGGGGTGCTTCCTGTGGATGGCGTTTTTGCCATTGGAGATAACGGACAAGGGGGGATCACCAATGTCAGCCTTCGAAAAGAAGGCGGTGCGGTGGAATCCCTGTTGGCGAAGTATTCGAATTCTTCCCTGTCGGCGGCTTTCGTTCCCTTATCAACGACCCTGGAGGTGAATGGGAAAGAAATTAAAGAGGATAGAAAAGGGACGTTGATGAAGGAGAAGGGGAATGAAAATACAGACTTTTATCAAGTCGATGGTGATGCCGGCGTGAAGTTTAAGGGGCCCGTGATGCATCACGACACGAAGATTTGCGATGGCGAAGGGACGTTGGTTCCTCGGGTTATCGCGGTCGATAAAAAAACCGGTGAAACCTACATCGTGGAATTCGACGTCATCGCCAAGGGTGGCCAGGGCGTCAAGATGGGGGAAAACGTCTACCTGAAAGGCACCATCACCGTTAAAGCCGGTGTGAACATGGGGCTTAAGAACGGAGAGGGGCAAGTTCTCATGCCCACACGTGGGAAAGACGGTGCTATTTCCTATGTGAGCGTATCCCGAACAGGCAAAGAGGCCCCGGTGTTGGCCCTGATGCGTCAGGGCGGCGAGGGCCAATGGAACAAGGTCATGAAAGAATTTAACATGACCGATCTTGTGGGCCAAGAAATCCGTGTTGGAGACCAATGGGCCGCGGTCAAAAGCGTTGAGGGCAAGAACAACTTCGTGGATGGCAAAGATCTTTCCAGTTGGACGCTGACCGTTAGCCCCATGGCCCTCGGTGATGGCCGCACGGTGACGGATGTGACAATGAACGGTCAGTTCAACATCATTGGACTCGCGGGCCATACCGAAGGTCCCGTGAGCCTGTTGGGAGGCAAAGTTTTAGTCGATTCATCCAAAGGGACGCGCTGGTCCATGGATGGCGCTGGGAAAATCTCGTTTGAGGTCGGAACGCGTGCGACCCTTAAGGGAGACGCCAATATCCAAACGGGCAAAGACCAAGCCATGGTCATCCCTGCGGGGACCGAATTGATGGCAGGCAAAGAAGGGTGGCAATTGAATGGCGGGAAAGATGTTGCTGTGGCGTTCCAAAATAAAGATGGTGTGGCCGAGGAAGGAATCTTGATGGCCAACGGGGCCGATGGGAAAACACCAGCCACTTTTGTGCTGGGACAAAGCGGGCTGGCCATGGTTGGGTTGGCCGATGTGGTCATTGGTAAACTCACGATTGATAAAGGCGCGGGGGGGGCCGGTGAATCCGTTAGGGTACACACTGAAGGGACCGTTTCAGAAACGAAAACGGGCCATGTGTTCGGAGGCATTATCTCTCTGGTGAACGGGCAACCCACTCTGGTGGGCGAAGGCGCGAAATTGTTCGCTGCCCAAGGCGAAAGCGTGAAGATTGCAGGGCACACTCTTTCGGAGGGGGCCCAGGTTGAAGTTGCGCTTGGTCGGCTGGTGAATCTTTCCGAGACGGGTAAAGTTGTCCTTCATCTTACTGAGACCCCAGGGATAAAATCAGCTGACATTAATGTCTTGTTTGTTGGTTCGCAAACTGTTGGGAAAACGACAACAGAGAACGGAACGCGGGTCATCGTAAATAACTTTGAAAAAGTGGCAGGATCAGGTTCGCTTCCGGGGGATATTCTTTCCCGCGATACAGGCGAAAAGGTTTTCTTGATCAATGATTCTCACGTGTCGTCTTTCAAGTTGGACGAAACCATGAAGGGCTCGACCTTGATCCAATCAAACAGTAATGAAAGTCTCCTTACCCTGGTGAGTGACGTGTCAACGTTGAATCAGGTTGGGGCCGAAAAAGGGTTGAAGGGTGGGATGAACGGTATGGTGTCTCTCTCTAAAGCCGATGGTCCGATGGTCTTTGCCGCTGAGGGTAAAACCACGAACGGAAACAAGGTGGTTGTCCAGGAGTGGAGCGCCACGAAAGGGGGAGAACAGCCCAAAGGTGTTGTTTATTTGACGGATGGAAAATCCTTACTGTCTCTCGATGTTGATGGTCGAGCCATTTCGGGTTCGGCGCTTGGGAAAATTAATGGAGAGGCGAACGATCGGCAAATTACCAGTGGCCTCGAGTTTAGCGTTGTGGATAAAGAATCGAAAGAGATGAAAGTCGCGCTTCGCGGAGAGCGGGCTGATGGCAAAACGGGGTTGTTTGAGGGGGTGGCTGGGGCCACGGGTGGGGATAATATTCGCGCGGTTGTCTTGAAGGGTCAGATCATTGAATTGAACGGAAAGACACAGGAAGATCGGGACGTCAAAGGACTCAACCACGGACTGGGAAAGACAAACGCGGTTGGTGTTGCCCGAATTATGGCGGATGACGGAAAGTATACAGCGGTTGGTAAAGATGGGGAAGGACGCCAGGTCTTGGTTGGGGTCGAACCCAAGAATGGAACAGGTTTTGCCGCAACGAAAGGCGCGGATGGTTTATACGACATAGTTGAAGCGTTTGGATACGCCACTGGGAAGATTGTGGATCTCGCTTCGGCTGTTCGTGGAAAAGGTTCCGATGTTTGGTCCGTCAGTATTCTTAACAAGAAAGGGAGTCAATGGGAAAGCACGATTTCTAAAGTGACGACCCCATTGTCGGACGGTAAATCTTTGATCGCGTTGATGATCAAGAATACACCGAAAGGTCGAGATTCTGTCTTGGCTGGGGGGCTCAAGGCCCTTCGGGCGGTCATGGGATTCGGCGGGGCCGGCAGTTCGTATGCGACGATCCATGACGGCAAAGGGGTGTCGTTGGGCATTGGTGTTGTGACTCGGTCGGGCCAAGTCGAGGGACTTTTGGATAAAAATTCAAACAAAATCCTGCGCGTTAGCGGTGGGACACTCGCGGCGGCGGGTTTCATGAAGTCTGTGGGTGGGATAAAGATTGCGGTCACCCGTGGACCCATGGATCGGGTTTTCACGTCACTGGCCCGTGCCGGTGGAGCGATGTTGGGGTCGAAAACGGGGAATGTGAAGATCTGGGTAAAGGGTGGAGAAATTCGAGGGGCTAGCGGAACTCAGCTTTATTTGTTGGGGGAAAAGAAAACAACGGAATTGAAGGTGTTCTCGGAGGGGGGAAGGTTATTCATTAAGGAGACATTTGTTTCGGAATTCCGCGATGGAATCACAAAGGACGGCATTGTTTCCCGATCCACATACACCAGCGGCCAATACGCGGTTATGGGGAAAAACGGATTGAGTTTCCGGCACTTGGAAAGTTACTCCAACACCCATCAATTGGGTTATTTTGACACACTGCCCGCGGGGACGAATGTCCGGATGTTGATGGATCTTGGAACGGGTGACAATGGTAAGTCCGAAGCGAAGTGGGTGACGGTCACCCTTAAGGGAACGGACCCTCTTCGGGAACCTTCCCTGGGTGATAGTTCGGGGGTCCGTAGCCGCGGGATCAATACGTTGTCTTTGAAGGGTAGTGGGGGTGCTGTTCTCAATGTCAGCCGAATCGGGATGATGGCGAACCAATCTTTCTCGGCTGGGGACCTTTACAACGCGGAATTCCGTAGTTCGTCCAATGTGACTCTCGAAATCGGTTCCAAAGCCCTGGTGGGAGGGGTGGTGGCCATGGCCGGGTCGGTGGAGTCTTCCGGAGGAAGTTTAGAAGCGACGTTTGCGAGAGACCGGCAGACCGGGTTGCTTTCGTTAGGGGAAGTGACGAATGGAGACTTAGTGGCTGTTGTTGGGCAAAACCTTGTCGTTCCCGCGGGGAATCGATTTGAAATTTCCAAAGTAACGGACTACATGGTGGATACATCTGATGGGAGGAAAGCCCTCCTATTAGAAGGATTTGATTCGGATCGTCTTGGAATTGTTAAAGACGCGAGCGTTTCAGCATTGCTTTTCGATACTGTTAAAACAGGTGATCGTGTTTCCTCTGTGTTTAACGGGTTTGCGGGGTATGGAACGGTGACTAATGGTGGTCGGGATGTTCGGGTTTCTTTCCTTGGAAAAGGCGAAATGTTCATGGTCGAACCGTCCCAGGTCAAAGACCTTGTGATGGCTCAGGTTGACGGGGTGGAACTGGGGGCCCTGATTAAAGGGTTCGAATGGGACGGAAAGGGTGGGGACCTGAAAACCCGGGTCACGTACCATCTCCAGGGAGAAGATAGGATTAAAGTTCCTGCGGGAGCGGGAGAAGGAGGGAAACTTCCTGAATGGGTAAGCGCGAGTGAGAACTTGATGGGTTTCGGGAAAGCAGGAGAAACCGAATATTATCAAGCGCGTCCGGGAACCGTTGGCAAAGTGGATGCTTTGGTGATTGCGGGCGAAGAAGCGGGAGACGCTTGGCACACGGTTCAGGTCTATCCCAAAGTTGCCGGGTCAACCATTCTGGCCAAAACGGCGGGGTTTGAAATGAAGGGTGTGTTGGTGGATCAGACCATCACCTATCAAGCGGATGGCACACGGACCATCGCGGGGGCCGAGGGAGGGTTGCGCCAAACCTCCCTAATCATTCATCCTGATGGGCCCAATGCGGCCCGTGCGCAATGGGGGGCGTTGGAGGGTGGCCCCGCCCGGCTTGCTAAGTTGGATGGCACCTTGGGAACCGCCACTTCGTCCTCCTATCAATTGGATGTCAAAAGGGATGGCCAGGTGGATCTCTCCCGTACGGGACTCAATAAATCCGGTGAAACCTTATACACGTTAGTGGCAAGAGCTGGGATGGGTGATGAGGTTCAAGGGAAACAAGTTTCGGTTCAAGGGACAGTGAAAGGCGGGATACAAATCCTGGCTCGGCTGAACATGGAGAATACGGATAAAGAAAGTCGTGTGGTGAGCGTAGAACGAGGTGTTGCGTTTAAGGAGGAGAAGGGGCGAATTGTTGTGGGGACCGGAATCGAGACGGCCAACCTATTGGCCCGGTCTCCTTTGAAAGATACGCCCATGACCGAGGGCGCCATGGAAAAAATTTCTGAACGGCTTACCGCTGTGGCGCACGTGGGCGCCGGCGAACAGCGTGTGTCAATGGATTTTACGTCGGATGGGATGATTAAAACCGCCGTCATTCGGTTGAGTAATAGTGATTTACGCATTTCCGCCACCCGTTTGGCCGACGCCACGGTGCGAGCGGTGGACCTGAAGGCCAATAAACTTGACGGCGGAACGGTGGAATATAAAGCCGTATCGGCCCGGGAGAATGGGAAAGAATTTAAGGCCGGTGTTGACAAAAACGGAAACCGGACGTGGGAAGGGAATCGGTTCAGTGATGAAAAGGGTGAAAAACGCCTTGAATTGATCGCCACCGTCATGGTGAAAGATGAGGTCCCAGCGCCGGGCAATCAAACAGGTCGTCTGACTTACATTTCTATGGGATCGGACTATGAGTCACTGGAAGGGCTGATTCGGATGGCGGATGGCCAAGATCGGTTGGAAGTCTATAAAAACGAGAACGGTCAAATGAAAATTGACCGGGAAAATACGTTCGGCGCAAAAGTGAGCCGAGAGGGAGAAGCGATCAGTTACACCCAAACCAAATCGTTGGGAGGGGGACGGACCGAGCTGATCGAGTATAACGCGAAAACCCTGGAGATAAATGGGACCGCCAATCTGGGGCCTGTTTTGTCTGATGGGGCTATCAAGACTGAAATTACGAGCGCTGAGCTCTGGACAAGTGAGGGGCGGCGGGTCGTGGTTTCCGCTGAGCGGACCGACCGTTTGCATACGGGGGAAACGGCCCATTTTGGGGGAACGGAGTATGCGGGAACAATTCTGGGGTCAACGTTATCCCTTAAAAATGGGGAGATTGGTGGTCCTTTGTTTGGCGGAGTTAGCACAACGGATCAGGTTGACACCCGGGGATTTATGGAAAAAGCGAGTTCTTTGATGGGAGAGGCCCTTTTCAACTTTATCGATCGCCCCGCTCAAGCATTAAAGGCCGTGGTCGGTTCGGTGGTGGCCTACGCCACCTCGAGCTACGATGTCACCTTTAGTCCTTTGGAAGGCTTTACTGTGACCCGGACATCGAGCGGCAACGATCGCCTGGCGAACGAAGCGTTTTGGGATTTGGGGCTCCATGGTTCATCCACGGACAGTGCTTTGGGTGGTTGGTTAACTCTCTTTTCCAGTGGACTCAATGTAATTCCGGCGTTGGGTGTTCGAGGCCTGTTCGCCAGTGCCGGTGCGGTGGCCACGACGACAAGTCTCACGGCCACCCGGGTGACCATGACGGACCTCACGTTGGGCGCCATTGGAAGCCATTTGGCGGCGCCCCAGTTTGCGCGGGGGGAGATCGGTTCGGGTTTGACAACCATGGGCCTCTTCGTGTTGCCTGGACCGGCCCTGTTGGCTATCAGCAAAATGGTGGGGGCGACCAAAGCGATCTTGGCTAACAAAGTGTTGGGGAGTTTGGTTAGATACTCGGAGGGAAAAGTTATTGCCGCTGGTGTGGGAGAAGCGGTGGCCGCTAAAATTTCGGGAAATATGTTTTCCAAAGTGTTTGGCGAAGCGTTCACCATGCGGGCTCTGGGACTTAATAATGTTAAAGAGGCAGCCCGGTTTGGGCTCTTGAACGTGACGGCGGATGGGGCGGGGGCTGTCGTTGGTCGATTGACCCAACTCACTGGCGCTCAAAACTTTCGGCAATTGTCTACCTTCTTTGGTCCCGGAGGCGGCTGGGCTCTCCGGCGGGTGGGGATCACCAGTACGGCGGTGAATAAGGCCGCGGTGAGCCGGTCGTTCAGTGGGTCTCTTGTTGTTCAGTCCGTTGTTTGGGTCATCAATCCATTCGCTCGGGGCGTTCCGGCCCTGTTCCAGGTGTCCGGAAAGGTGCTCGGAAAAGCTGAGAATTTCATGGGTCTCTTTACATTCCCGAAGGTGTTGTTAAACGTTGTGGTGTGGGGTAACCCAACGAATTTGTTCGTTTCTTGGGAAGGGTTGGTCCCCATGTTGATGTCGAAAATGGGGGTGGACTTTGGACTGAATCCCAGCACGGTCACTGCTCTTCAGGCGTTGGTGGTGTTGGCTCCCTTCCTCAGGGGGCCCGCGGCGAACTCATCCGGTGGGGGGAAAGTCTTTGCCTCGGTAGAAAACTTTTCGGGCGTGGGAAAAAATGTGGTAACCGAATTGTTTCTAAAGCCGTATGCCGTTTTCCGAGATGCGGCGACCATCGGACGCGGGGTGGTTGTGGGGACGAAACAAGTTTTCATAGGTCTCTCGGAAGTTTCTGGATTAACTGGAATAGGAAACAATTTGAGGCAGTTTGGGATTTTGCTCAGCGAGAGAGGTCCTCTTTCGGTGGGGATGAAGTTGGGGCGCGAAATCGGAAAAGGGTTCAGTACAGGTATTGTTGGATTGGAACGAACGGTGCGTGATGTGACGGCGTTCAATACCCTTGCTTTTGGTGTGGGGGGAATTGCGAACACGATTGTCGGTGGGGATGCCAAGGTGTTGTTCGGTGGGCTTATCAATATCCCGAATTTCAGTGCCGAGGGGTGGGAAAAAGCTCTGAGTGGAACGGCTGTGACAGCGCTCCAAACCGCCACCGATCCCATGATGTGGGCGTTTGGTGCGATGGTCGGTTTTGCTCGGCCGGTGGTGGGCCCGCTCTTGCAGAATGTTCCCTTCTTTGGCCCTTTTATTAAATATATTAATAAGTTTGAGTTTTTGGTAGGGGGCGTTTGGGCCAAGGGGAAGATGGGGTTTTTTCAGCGGTTTACTTTTGAAGAGGGCTTGAAAGAAAAGCCGATTGAGATGCTGGCCACGTCCCTCCCCCACCAAGCGTCTGAGGTTCTTCAGGAAATGGGAGACGTTGTGGGGAAAGGTGGTTTACGCGCTTCCGCCGGATTGAATCGTTTCTCCACGAACGATAGTCACGCGTCCCTCATGTTCTCCGTGGAACAGTATGCGGCGGGTGTGACCAGCCAGGCGACATTCCTCAGTGCGGCGAGCGAGGCGGGGGTAACCATTCCTTCCTCCTTGCTGCGACAGGCGGGCAATGATTCCCAGAAAATCGTCAACGCGGCCTTGGTGACCGCGATCCTTGATTCGGCTGAAGTGCAAATTCGGCAGGTTCCCACCATCAATGTCGCCCGTGTGGAATCGGCCTTGTTGGACCTGGCCAATCAATTGGGCGATGAACAAAGCAACGGTTTGTCGGAGGTGGCGGACACCCTTTGGACTGCGGCTCAGTTGCTGTCGGGGCCGAGCGTTAATTTCTTTAATGGTGAATCGGTTGTGGAGGCCATTGGTCGGCAATCTGAAAACCTGGTCAAGGCTGGACGTGGGGCCGAGCTGGCCCTCTTTGCGCGGGAAGCGTTTACGTCCATCGGAACCGAGAATAACTTGGGTCAGATGCATCAAATGGTGAATGCCTTGACCCAGGGGACTTCCCAATGGGACAACACTCCCGGGGCGGATAACGCCGCCCGTTGGGGCGTGCTGGGGAATACGGCGGACTTGCTGATTGGGTTGAAAGATATGGGGCTGGACGTTCGGGTTCAATCGGTCCTGGAAGCCCGAATTCTCACTTACCTCAACACGGCTGTCCGTTCTGTCCCTACACGTGCCCAACAGACGGAAGGGGCGAGGGCGTTTGTTAGCGCCCTTGAAGGGTTTGCCAAAGAGGTTCAATGGCGGGGCATGGACCTGGCGGGAAGTCTTTTCGGTGGACTTGTGGCTTCTCAATCATGGTTGGTCCAAACCAGTAACTCTCTCGAAAAAAATCGTTCCAGTGACCAGATGGGATTGAACGAAATTTTGGGTCGGTTGGCGGAACGGATGGATGCCCGTGGTCTGAACCGCGGGTTGGAAGGGGCCTTCTTGGAAGCGGCCCAATTGGACGCCCATCCGGAGGTGGGGACTCTCCCCATTTCAATGACGGAGACGTTGGCGCGAGGGGTGATGCCTTTTGTTGAGGGTGTCCGATCGGTGGCGTGGGCGGCCACTGAGGCGCTCGGCAACACGGGGCAATCGGGTCGGTTGGCGAACACGGGGCAGCAGGCCGCCCATGTCTTGGGCGATGTGGCTTCTCGAATGGGGAATCCCATTCCAAACGTTATGGAGCTCGAGGGCGTGCGGGGCCGGGCTGGGGTCACACTGGAGGCCGGTGCATTTTCTGAGGCGAGGAATTTAACCCTTCAGCTGGTAAAAACCTTGGGAGAAGAAGCCCCGCGGTTTATCGAACGGTCCAAACTTCGGGAACTTCAAACCCTTGTGCCGTTGCAAGGGAAAGATCCCAAAGCCTTTGCCGCGAAAATCGATGAAGTGCTCGAAGGGCGTTTCGGAAAGGCATTTCAGGTTGTGGGAAATGTCGTGACGGTTGGTGGGATGTTTTTGGTTGGGACACACGGATTAGCCTTGGCGATTCCCGTCCTTGCTGTGGGTGGTGTGATCAACGCCTTTGCTCCTGGGGCCAAATCCCCAATGGAAACAATTAAATCATTGTCCCGGGTGTTTAAAAAAGATGGGTTTATGGCTACCCTGAAAGACAAAGGATTCATAGCTTATGGGGTGCCCGTGATATCTGGGGCATCGATGGGAGCTTCTAATCTGATTTTCGGCATCGGGGCGTTGTTGAATGCGGCTGGGATGCTTGTTTCTCCCCTTGTCTTAGCTGTTGTAAGTCAATCACGCGCACTGGTCCAAGGGCGGACGTGGGGAGAAGACCGAAGGGCCATTTCGGAATGGTCGAAACTGGAAGCCCAAGGCGATTGGACTCTGGCTGACCTGGACAGCGTCACGACCAACACCGACATCCAAGCCGCAACGATTTTCCACTTGGCGGCACTGGCACGGGGAATAGAAGATACCACCCTGGCGGAACAAATGATCGCTAATTTTTCTCCTGCGGAAAAAGGAAGCGTGACAATGGATACTCTCTTGAAATCCCCGGCTGTGGTCAATGCTCGGATCGGTTTAATCCGCGATGCCCAGGAATATCAAGATCTGACGTCAGCGGATGAGGGGACGTTCCTCGAGTTTATTGGCCAAAGCACAAAGCGGTATGGGGAACATCTTCATGGGGATCAAATCACGACGATCGTCTTAGAGACATTGCCGGAAATAAGAGCGGATTCTTCGATCCCAAGTAAAGCCGAATCCCTTGCCGAAAACATATTGGCTGGAAAGCCAAGGGAAGCCACTTCCGGCTCTTTTGCCATGCAATTGATGGTGGAAACATTGGCTGAAAGGCTTCTTCGGTCTCAAGCTCAGGTGGAGCTGGGAAAAGAAAATGTTGATCAACAGAGTGTCGAAACCAAGTATAACGGCGCTCTTGACCAACTGGGTGCTGTTCAGAGCGTTCGGGTTTTGGGCCATTTTATGGAAATGGGTTTGGAAAGCTCAAACGATCTTGCTATGGAACAAATCAAATACGAACACGATAGAGATCGTCATATCCTAAGCCGAAATTTGGCCGTTAAACGAATGAATGACTTGCAGGAACAACTTGATGCGATGTCTTCCCCTTCTGTTTCGGGAGACGAAAATAAGATGCTTGATCCTGAACAACAAAAGAACAAAGAGAAAATTTTAGCCGAGTTAAAACAGGCAGAAACTGAGGTGGCCTCTTTCCGTGGGGAGATTTCCCAGGCGATGTGGGCCTTGCGGTTAATAGGTATCGCCCATCACGTGATCAAGGCGGGCGATTCCGTTCAGGACTCTGCGGAGGCAGAGACGTCAGCCCCATGGTCCGATATCAGTTCGGACGGATTGTTTGAAAGGCGTGGGCTTCCCCTGTCCGTTGCTCCTAAGGGAACGAGTGCGGAGTTTAGTGTGCCTGGGGTGCCTGCGCGGGAGAAGAAGAATGTCGTGTCGGCACAGCCGGTTGTGTTGGATGCTCAGCTGGAGGCTCGAGCGGTTGGTGAATTGACCGACGGGATAGGCGGTTATGAGCTCCGACCCTCAGCCGAAGCGGCTGGGCAAAAAGTGGAGTTTTCCCCTTCGGCGCGATCGGCCGGTGAGCCCGCGTGGATTGGCAACGAACCTGTAGCGGGAGTGTCTTCTGTAAAAGAACGAGCCGTTGAGAAAATTGAGGCTTCTTCGTTATTTGACAAAGATGAATTGGATGAATTTATGGAAGAATTAGATGAATTGCAGAATGAATACAATAGAATTCAAGATGAGCTAAGGACTTCGTACGGGGATGCTGAGAAAGTGGATCGTCTAGATCGCGAGTTTAGAGAAGTTGATAAACGTTTGCAAACCGTTGTGTCTCGAATTGAACAATACGACAAAGAAAATGGTACTCGTCTAAGTGCATCTCCAAAAGCTTTAGCTGTAAGGAATACGGAGAAATCTGTTAAAGGGATATTCGTTCAACTAAAAATACGGACCATTAATTCTAGTGGATCAGAAGTTAAATATAGCTTACTTCAAACTTTGGCAAATGTGAGATCTGAGATCGTCGGTTCCGCTTGGGCGATGCTTGAACGCCTTTCGCGCGTAAAACCTTTGGAAAAGGGAAGTGACGTGGTTGATCAAATTGATAAAAAGAGGGATCCAACCACTTCTGGAGAAAAAACAGTCAAAAAGCAAACGGTTCATCGAGCCAGTGGGTTTGCGGTTCAATCGATGCAGGTGGGGCTGGTTTCTGGGGCGCTCACGGGGCTTGTTGTGGCCCCTATGTTGGGTTTTGCTTTGGCTGTCGTCGTTGGGTTTGTCTCAGCGGTGGTCGTGGCGAAAGGGGTTGATGTTTGGGCGAGGCGCGAAGAGGGGGAGGAACTGGGGTTTGGTGGTGGGTTGAAAAAGGCGGTGGTTGTTCTCCTGGCGGCGGTGGGGATGGCGGGTGCCCCAACGGCGGCCCAGGGCGCGGTGGAGACCGCTGGGGTTGTTCGCACGGGGATCCCTGGAATGGGTTCTGAAACCCTTGTTGGGGTTCGTGCTGGTCAAGCCATCCTTCTCCCTGGTCAGCCGACGGCAGGGGGTGGGTTATCGGTCATGGCCAGTGAAATGAGCCGGTTGGGCGCCGGAGGGGTTGGTCACGTGCATACGGAAGTTCATGTTCTTCCCAACACGCCACCCTATAGCTTGCCCGATTTGATGATGAACCGGCGAATCAATGGAAATGTGGGGGCGTTGGGGAAACCTTCCTTTGACTGGGTCACCAATCCTGAAGGGACCTCCGTCGCTTTCTATCGGGTGATGGGGAACGTTGTTGAGCAGGCCCAGGTTACGCCCCAAGGGAAATTTGAAATTGTTGGAACAGAGTCTGTGGGGGCGGCTGTGCTCCGGGCTCTGCGCCAAGGAGTCAATATTGAAGGCCATGTGACCTTTGGGGCTAAAACGGTGCCTCTCCCCCTGTCGGTGGCGAACGCGGTGGCGTTGGCTACTGTGCTTCCAAAGGAAGCCACGCTAGACGATCTGGGGTTACCGTTGGATGTATTATTAAAACGGATCGCCCAGGTGGAACAAGCCGTGGCAACCGCCCGGGCAGGATCCCGGATGTGGAACGAGCAGAAGGATCTCCGCGCCCGGAGCCTGGCGTTCATGCATGTCCTGGCGCCGGAATTGGCACGGTTGGACCCCGCTCTCTCGGCCATTCTGGTGGATGCCCGTTTGACCGGTTACCTCAATGAGATGGGGATTGAAACCAGCGATGACGAGTTGTTGGCGAGCCTCGAACGGGAAATCGCGGGGTTGAAGGGTGTTTCCCTTTCCCGCCAAACGCTGAACAGCTTGGGGGCCCCTGGTCTAACCTTAACCCATTCTTCGTTAAACGTTGCCGCAGAACGAATGCTGAATCTGATGCTGACGTCCGAAGGTATTCCCTCTGCAAATCGGCCAAATGTGACCGTGGTCCTCCATGACCGGATGGATTATCTTCAGGCCTATCAAAAGTCGGTTCGGACCCCCGCGTTTGGAAAGGTTCCCTTGGCCTTTATCGAGGGAGGAAAATCTTCCTATGTGATTCATGTTCAGGGAGGGAATCGGGATGCGGTGTTGACGGCGGTCGCCCATGAGATGGCCCATGCGGTCCTCTCTGGAGAGGGGCAATCGTTGGCCAAGACTGGCGAAACGATGGTGGAATCCCTGGTCCAGCGGAGTATGCCAAAAGATATGGCCCGCTTGAGCCTGTTGGGTTTCCTGGAAGAAATCAAGGCTTTCCATGGGAAGGCGGGGGCGGACGTGACGCCTGTGCGCCTCTGGTTGGGCTATCAACTGACGGCCCTGATCGCCAGCCGGATGGCTGTGGGGGAATCTTCCACACGACTGAATTGGGAAACCCTGCGGGATGCTGATGTGAAGATGGCGGCGTCCCTGCGTGATCTGGCGAACCTCCCCAACGTGCGGGTTCTCTTGGTGGCCGCCAGTGAACTGTTAAGTTCGGCCGAGACTGTCAACGAGGAGATCCTTGGGAGAATGACCCAGCTCTCGGGTGAATGGAACCAAAATTCACCGGAATCCCCATTGAATGTTGTGGTGGTGGATAACTTGAACGGTGGAATGCCTGGGGTGTTGAGCGCCCGTCTCGCCATGAAAGGAGAGCAGGGATTGCCCTTATTTACCGTGATGTCCTCTGACGAGGTGGGAGTGGCGGTCACGCCGTTGGCGGGGGAATCTTATGGGGCCATTGATTTCAATAAGGTTGGTGCGCTCTTGATGGGGCTCTTGGGTCAAGCGCCCGCGGGCGTCCGCGTCTTGACGGGCCAGAAAGAACTTTGGAAGAACCTCTTGGCGGAGGCCATGATTGGGATCAAAACAGCGGTGGAAGACATCAAGAAGGCCCTGGAAAAGATTAAAGTGGTCAGCCGGGCGGCCTAACCGGGGAATCTCGGTTATTGTTTTTGAGGGTTCTCTTCCGGGGTGTCTCTTGACTTCTCTGAAGGTCCCGACGGAATAAGAAAGTGGATTCCCTGTCTCCTCTGTAAGATAAAGCGATCCGGAGAGATGGATGGACGTCTTCCATCGAAAACATCCCCTCTCCCGCCCCTCTCCCTCCAGAGGGAGAGGGAAACCCCCCTTCAAGAGGCTGAAGAGACACTTCTTTTTTTAAACCTGCCGTTTGATCACCCTTAAATCCTCCAGCGTTCTCGAAGGATCTGTGTGTACTGGGGTAGCGCGAGGAATCAAGTCATGGGATATGGAAAAGTCTTCCGCACTTGTTTGAGGTCGAGATCCCCTTCGAATTAACTCTTTTTCACAGGTGTTCAGAATTTCACCCCGAGAGCTTAGCCAAATCCCCATAAAAGGAACTTGAACCCTCGGTGCCAGTGGTGCCGCCATCTGGTGGATGGACTGAATTTCTCTGGTGGAGAGGGTGTTGAGGGTGATATCGTTTGATCCCTCTTTCATGACGATGGATTTCAATAACGCTCTTTCGGAATCCACGAGCCCTTCAGAAAAGGCCAGTAAAGCCCTTAAGCGGGGTTCTCTTTCCTGTTCCCTCTTTGTTATTGGAAGGGAGAGCTTGTTGTATATGGAAAGGGACAGAAGGGGGAGCCCCACGATTCCCAGGCTTTGGGCCATGGGGAGGAAATCCCCTACTTGAATAGGCCCTGACGCCGTTATCCCGAACAGTGAGAGAGCGGTTGTTGTCTCTCCCAGGAAGGCAAAGCCCATTAATCCCGCCAACATCGTTACCCCTATGATGGCGATCAGAAAAAATCCTCCCTGACCCAAACCTTGATTTGAATCTGTGGGGGGGGCTGGAGGAAGGTCTAAATGAGTTAAGACTTCATCCACAGAATTAGCCAGAAAAAATTGGGGGACGTCCTGTTCGGAAATGCCCGCTTCTTTTAATAGCTTGAGAAGGTTCTTTTTTTTCGGGGCGGTGATTTCAATGATTCCCCTTCCCGCGCGGTATTTTTTTTCAAGACCATTCGTTTTGGCGTAATCCAGGATTGCTTTGGTGGCCTTTTCCGACCAAACAGTGTTGTCCACTGATCCCGGCAGGGGGGAATGGATGGGTCTTTTGCTGAAAGTAACTCCGTCAGGATCTTTCCATTCCTCAGTGTTGGGGACCTCTCGGTTGGGCAGACAAAGGGAGACCTGATCCCCCCGCTGGAGAAATCCAGCGAGGCGAGGGTGTTTGTGCATGAGGCTCAATAGATCATCATTGCGCGCATTTAAATGGAAACGCGATACGCCGTCAGCACGGGCTCGCCGGAGACGTCGTTCCATGTCTTGTCCCACCTCGCGTATTTTTCCTGTGGCTTCAATTTCTCCGAAGAAGGCTGTTTCTTTTCCAAGGGCGTGATTGAAGGCTCGTGACGCGAGCGCGGCAAAGGTGGCCAGGGCTTCGTCCCCACTTGGGCCACTGGGGGCTCCCTGGAACTCCACCATAAACCGGTTTCCAGCGAGGTTCCGTGAAAAACGTTTCTGTGCCACGGTCCAAACGATTTGCAACATTTCTTTGATTTTGGTGACTTGCCGTGATCCTCCGCGGGGGGATCGGGATTCTTCTAATTCTCCACGGGGCCAAAGGAGGCGGGCGGGTTCTTTGGGCGTTTCCCGGCTCCAAACGGAAGTCCCCCCGGGTTGGTTGGATTCACCGTAAAAAAGAGCTTCCCCAGCCGTCGCGATGGGAGAAAGAGCTTGGGCTCTTGGATCTCCCTGTCGCCGGGACCCCAGAAGTTCTGGGAGATTTTCTTTTCGCACTTTGAAGGGGGGAACCTTGGCGTACCCTGCTTGCGCGGCGATCGCGCTGTTCTTGTCCAAGGCCGAATTAAGAAGGGCGGAAACAGCGCGGCCCAGTTCCCGGGGGCCCCCGGGGGCCCAGCCGTCAATAAAGTCCCGGAACAAGTCCGCCTTTTCTTGGGGGGTCCCAAAATCCAGAACCCGGGCCGACAGGGAGGCATCAATGTCTTCGAGGTCCTGGCCATCGGTCAAGACGATGTTTTTCTCGGTCGCAATCCGGTCCAGGAGCATGTCGGAAGCCAATCCAACCGTTTCTTCGTCCTCAAGGAGTGGGACATAGATTTCTTCCATTCGATCCCGCAACGAGGGCAAAAGAGCGTTTTCGTCGTTCAGGGTGGTGATGACCATCATGTTGGAATAGTTCCAGGGAATACCAAAAAATATTTCCTCCACATGATGGCGCTGTTCAGGGTCCATCAGGGGATACAGGGCATTTCGAGGGTCTCCCAAATGGCCTGGCTCCCCCTTATCAATTTCATCAATGAGAAAAGCGACTTTGCCTGATTCATGGATTTCGTCGGGGGTTTTTGTGGGGTCCTCCCGTTCTCTTTTGGCCTGCTGCATGGCGTCTGTCATTGCCTCATAAGGAATACCGGGTTGTGCCCCAACGACGTAGTGTTCAAAGCCCCGAATGCGGCGGGGATCATTCTCGGCCGCCATGCTGAACTTTTTGAACACAAAGTTGAACACTTCCGCGATCACGCTGGCGGCTGTGGTTTTCCCTGCCCCGTAGGGGCCGAGAAGCGCGATGACGGGCAATTTCGGGTTCTTTCCCTGGTGAAGTTGCCACAGGTAACCCATATACATTTCCAAAATACGACGTTTCAATTTGTGTTGGCCGTAGATTCGCTGGTCCATGATCCGTATGGCGCGGGCTTTTAGCTTGGCCATGTCTTCGAGGGTCGGGATCGGGGCGGGAGCTGGATTCCAATCCCATTTTAAAAGCCACTCCAAATAATTGGAGACAATCACCGACTCCGCATCGCTGGAATCAAGGGCTTTCAAACGGGCGAGAAATTCTTCCCCGCGACGTTTCGCTACAGGGTCGGGAATTAATGGGATTTCCCTTTCGGCTCGATTTAAAATTGAATCCATCGTATTTTTTTGTTTTACGCGGAGTTTGATCACGGAATTTAAAACATCGTTATCAACGGGTTCGGTCCTCTTCTCTTGGATCGCTTTCCCGGTCACTTGATTAAAGACAGCGAGGCACTCATCTAGATCTATTGGCAAGCGCCCATCGTCTAAGGCGGATTTCCAAAGGGTTTCCGCAAACCGGACTGGCGATTTCGAATCGATCAAGGCTCGGGCGCGGTTGTTTAAGAGTGCGACGATTTCCCCCGCTGTCGGGTCAGGAAGTTGAAGCGTGTGCGCGGTGGCTCCATAACGATTAATGGTGTTGTTGGTTTGGGTGTGGGTTTCCCTGTCGGACCCGAAAATCAAGGGGAGGGGGGGGGGGGTGGATTCTTCTGTGGCCGCGCGCAGGAGTCGTTTCATCACCACGAAATAGTCCGAACCGGCCCAGGATTTCAACGATGTGAGGTCGATATAGAGGATGGCACTTTCTGTTTCACGAACCTGCGTGATGATTGGTTCCATGAGTTCAAAGTCGGCCGCGGCGTTGGTGGTGTGATTTTTGGAAAAATTCAAGCTGAGCACGCGGTTTGATTTCGCCGAAAGGGGTAATTCCGCGGTTTCATGCAACTGGTCGGCGATTAACTGGGGAAGTTCTAGCCGTCGTTGGTTTGAGGGGCATACAACGGTGAGAACCCGATTTCCAATGCTGGAAACGATTTCTGCCGTAGCCGAGGCCGCAGGTTTGGCCCATTCCGAAATGGATTGGAGGGGAGATGCCTGGTCTGAACGGGCCGATCGGTTGGAATGGTCTTTGAGGTAATTGCCCATGATGGGGATAGTCAGCCGGGCGAGATTAAGCTGGATATCCGCCAGGCGGGAAGCTTCTCTCCCAAGTTCCCGGCTTTTTCGCGCGGTTCTCCGTGTCGTTTGGTCAACCACTTGAATCAGCATTTGAACCAGGGATTCTTCCCCCACGGCTTTTAAAAGAGGGTGCCGCAGTGAATCATTCATGAGTGTTGCGCGATGTTCCTCCATGTGGCGTCGTTCGGCCACCTTGAAATTGAGGGTAGAACGGAGAATGGCGCGGTAGGCTTCTGTTATCTTTACTAGAGATTCCGGGCTGGGTTCTGTCCCAGCTTCTTCAATCATCGTCAACAAATGGTCCCTTTGATTTAAAACGTTAAGCAGTTGATTTCGCCGATTCTCCCAGTAAAGACGAAGGGAAATGATATGAGGCAAGTCGTTCTTTAATTCAGCGGGAAGTTCTTCAATCGTTTCATTTGCAATATCATAATCTTCAACAATGAAATCGAAAATATCGGCTATCTTTTCTTGAATGGAATGGGTCCCATTTGCGTCATATCTCTTCAAAGAATTGAGTTTTCCTTCAAGAATTTTTATGAAGTTGGATTTTCTATAAATATGTTTGTCGACTGTTGCTCGATCCTGGGCGGCAACCATATGGGCGAGAAAGGGCACTCCCAGGCCGTCGTCATCCCGGGGGGAGGGGGGGAAGAGGAGGTTCTGGGTATCCAAGGTGTTAAAAAGTTTATTGAAGATGGCCCCGGCTCGTGTTGGATCCAAGACCCACAGTGCTCGGGTGAGGGCTTCAAAGAGGGGTAAGGCTTCTGTGGAATCAGATTTCAATAATCTTTCAAGGGTATTGAGCTGATCATCCGCCTCGTTCATTTGGAGAAATTCGGATGGGGTCATGGTTTCTCCCGTTGAAAGAGAGAGGGGGGTTGAAGCAGATCGATTGTACACATTATCTGGGATGAAGCTCCCCTGTATGGTGTTACGGGAAGGGGTTGGTTCGGGTGGCGTGACGGGGATTTTTCCTTTATCCTGTTCTGAATCGTTGGATGTTTGGTTTGTCTCAACCCTTGGGGTTAACGTGGTGATTTCCCCTTTCTGAAGGGGCGGAATGATAGTGCCACGGGGTAGGATCGCATCCGGGTAGTCGAGGATGTCGTCAATCCATTTGGTGAGAACAACGGTTGTTGGTTGTCTGTCTGCTGAGAGGTGGGGACTATCTGTTGCGCGAATGTAGATCCCTCCCGGCACTCGTCTTATTTTCTCCTCCGAAATGCCCTGAAGATCAACTTCCCCGTTAAAAAAGAAGGTTGTTTCTCCACCCGAGACAATGGCCACGGGTTCTGAGTCGCTGTTTTGACGTTCAAGATGGGTTTTGAGGTCATTTTCGTTCCCGCTTGGGATGAAAATTATCGATTTTCCTTCAATTCGGGCGGCTTGTATTTTTTCAGATATTCCACCGACCGCGAAACTCTGCCCGTTGGGCAGTAGCCCTCCGGTAATGGCTATGGCAGGATTGACCTGGCGTTGGGTGATTTCTGAATACGCGGCCACCGCCATGGCCATCCCCGCAGACGGGCCGTCCTTTTCGGATTGGAGAGGAGGGAGGTGGACATGTAACCGGATTTCGGACAGGGGGAGGGATCCATCAAAGTCCGAGGGGTGGCGTCGAGATCGGCCCCGTAATGCCTCTAAAGCGTTCTGTCCACTGGCTTGCATGGTTTCCGCCGCTCCACCGGTCATGAGTAAAGGGGTACCGGGCACCTGTTCCAGCGGGAGGGCAATGACTTGAATGGGCATAGTGACACCCACCCCACTTCCCATGACCCCTAACCCCGAGAGTTGGCCTGGGGTGTCTCCCCGCACCATGTGTTGGGGTCGTTGAACAGGTGAGCCCAAGAGTTCTCTCACAAACGCTTCATCCATGACGACCGGGTGATATTTGTGGTCCAAATCGATGGCGACCAAATTGGCGGCTCTGTGAATGCGCTCGATAATTCGTTCCAGTTCACGCAGGGCGGGGCGTTCGAGGTAATCGTCAACCACGAGCGAAATAAGGGGGTAGGGATCGTCGCAACGGGCCCAAGAGTCCGGAAATTCAAATCGTTTCGCCACTTTGGGCCAGGTGAAGAGGGCCGCCGTCCTTTTCAGTCCGGAAGGAGAAAATTCCGAGAAATTCGATTGCTGGAGGCGGCTTTTTAAAGCGTCGGGAATCGCGCTCCAATCATTGGCGGTGGCAATGATAACGATTCGGCGCTTTGGAGTTTTGAATGTGTCGTAGCGGCTATCGAGGGGTTGATTTTTTTCTAAGAGTTGGATCAATGCGTTCCAGAATACGGGAGAACCCTTATCGATTTCGTCAATGAGCAAGACCAACTCGTCCGTTTCCTCTTCCTCAAGGGCCAGATGAATCTTGCCGGGTTGGGAGCCCACAAAGGTGCTCATTGTGCCCAAAATTTGCTCTTCGGAACTGGCCCCGCCCGCATCGATTTTAATCAGTTTTCTCTTTAAATATTGAGCGAGAAGACTGGCGATTTCCGTTTTCCCCGTGCCGTGGGGGCCCACGAGACAGAGGATGTCGCTGGGGGCGTGGGGGCTTTTCCCCTGTTGTTCGAGTTCGTGCTTGATATAGGTGTCAATGACGGCCTGTTTTTGTCGTTCCAATCCCATGAGATGGGCGTTGAAAAAGGACCAGGCATTACTGACTCCCGTGTCTATTTCCTCCTGGGACAGCCGAACCTCTTTGGAGCTGTTTGTCTCTTTGGGGAACATATGCCAAAGACCGACGGCATGGCGAAGTCTGGCTTCGACGCTCGAATAGAAGGGGGAGTTGGGGCTCAGGGATTCGAAATTGGCCAGGAGATTGTTGAGCGCCTGAGCGAAGAGGTCATCCACGCGTCCGACAACAATGCGGACCTGTCGAGCCAGGGGCAGGTCTCGAAGCCGAGCGTCTTCTTGGAGAGTCAAATCGTGGGGCGTGACCACGGGAGGGGTCCCGTTTGACGCCGAGTGGATAAGGGCCTGTGCCGCTGCCCAGCGGAGCGATTTGATGGCTTCGGAAAAGTCCACTGTCCCGGTGGAAAAGACGGCATCCACAAGCCGACTCACCACCTCAGGTTGAATTTCGCAGGAAGACGTTGTTTGGATCCGTTCGGCTTCGGTTTGGAGGAGTGACTTTACGGAATCTCGGCTCGGGGGAAACGTGACCACATCGGATTTGTCTTGGCCTCCCGTGTTCAACAGATCTTGATGGGCTCGGCTGGCTGAAATGAAAACCAGCGGGGGGGGGGAATCCAGACCGGCCCAGCTTTGGAGCAGATGTTCTAGAGGTTTTTCGACGTTTTCCAGTAAAGGTCCCACCTCATCTAAATCAATGGCCAAGGCTGTGCCCCCCAATTCTCCGGCACGTTCCATCAGAAGTTTTAATGCGGTGGCGCGGAATTTAGGATCACTTTCCAACCGACTGAGACGGACCCGCAAAAGTCGGCGAGGACCGGGGGTGGAAAGTGAGGTTGTCGTTAAAGCATGCGCCAGGTCTTGGATCACGTCATTTTTAGCTTCTTCGTACGGAAGGGAAACCACGACGATCGGCCTTTCCTGGGTGCGGAGGGTCGATAGTGTTTGATCCAGACCGACCCGATTTACAGCGATCTTTCCAAAGGCCGACCGATCCAACGGAGTTGAATAGGCCGTTGGATCCGCCAATTTCCCTTGGGCAATAGAGCGGCTGAGGGTTTCCGCTGATCGCCACGCCCGCCGGGCCAATTCCCGTTGGGAGACTTCCATTGACTGTGTGAAACGGAGCCACTCCCGATACGCGGACAATTTGGCTCGTGTCTGTCCCGCCGGCGTGAAGTGGTCGGTGGCTGTGGGCAAAAGGATCTTTTTTATTGTGGGTTGAAAGTGGAGTTTGATTTTTCCGACCATTTTTTTTGTTTCTTGAAGAAGATCTGGACTTGATTCCGTATCCCATTGATCCATGAGATTCTTGATCTTATTCGCCAGGAAGGTTGTTTCTTCCCCATCTTTTTTGACCTGTCTTACCACGGCGTCCGTGTCGGGATCCATGGGGTCCATGAGGGTGAACCCAGGGGTTCCCTCTGAATCGACCCCAAGGATACCGTTCGCCTCATCCAGGAGGCTTTGATTGATTTGGGAAAGAGTTGTTTTAATACCATGGATCGCACTATCGCGGTTACTTTCAATGGCGTTTAGGTTATCTAATAGGGTCTGGTTGAGTTTTCGGCGTTCGTAAAGGCGTTCTAAGTCCCGGTCTTGAAAATAGTCCATGAGCCCTTGGCCCAAAAGACCTAGTGCCTGGGGGCTTAAGTGACTCGCCACGAGGTCTCTGGCCTGTCGGGGTTCCTTGTCGGTGAGGTTGAGGGCCATGAACGATTCGCCGATCAATCGGGCCGATCCATGGCCCGTCCACAGCTGCCAAAGGAAATTTTCGGCTTCCACCCAACGGGATTGTTGGACTAATGACTGAAATTCTTCCGCGATCTTTTCCCCTGACTCTCGTTGGGGGAGAGGGGGGGCGTATTCAGCCGGGGTTTGGTGAATGGATGGGGGAATCAAGTTCATTACAGGAGGGATCGGTGCTGTCAGGACCGCCCAGGCTGTTTTTTCTTGGGAACCGTGAAGAGTTTGAAAGAAGTCCCATTGCTCGCGTAAGAAGAGGGCGAGGAAATAGGCCCAACGGGTGAGGTCTTTTTTAAGGGATGTCCAAAAGACGGAGAGAGCTTGGGGTTCCCCAAACCCCGCCTTTCTTAAATGGCGTCGATTTTGGGAAGACAATTTATTCATCCAGCGTTGAACCGCGTCATTTTCTTCCGCCTGTAATTGGGTGGCGGTCTCATGGAGTATTCGGTTCCTCGTTTCGGGTTGTTGGAAAGCGTCCAGGGCTCGGAGGGTGGGTTCGACCTTGTGTTCAGGAATCGGGCACAGGACCTCAAAGGGTGCGCCCCATTGGCGAAACAGGTGGACCATCCCAGGGGTGTGGAATCCGCCAGCGATAACCACAGAACGGGTGGCCCCCACTCGCCGGGCCTGTTTAATTAAATTGTCGGCCATGGCGTGGTCTCTTAATTTTGCAAGCTCGTAAAATCTTTTGGCATTTTGGATCACATACGTGGAGGAGAAAGGGATAGGACTTCGTGGTTCACGAGACCATTTGTTGGATTCAAGCTCTCTTATTGAGTCGGAAAGATTTTGAATGTCATTGAATTCGTTCTGTGTTTGAAATCGCAACCAATCGTCCGGCGTGAGGCCGAGGGCGACAATCCCTCGCAGGAGAAAAAGGGTTTCCTTTATTTGAACGAGTTTTGAGGCTACGGGATGGGAGGGGGAGGAAGTAAAGAGGGACCTCCTTGCAACGTTGACTTCTTTTGACAAGGCCATTGGTTCGATCTCTCGGCTCCATAGACTTTGCTGGGCGTATTTCTTTGTGTGGGGGAGCGTCAATTTGCGGGCGTCTGCCATGGCGAAAATATTATTAAAAAAAACATCGGGATTTTTCATCGGGGATCCGGAGAAAAGCTGTTGGGATTCTGCGGGGGTCAACGTAAATGAGAGCATGTCTTTGAGTTCTTTTTGAACGGATTTGGGATCTACGGGGTTTTTGTGGATTTGGGCGAGATAAAACAAGTGGGGGGTATTTTCATTCATCCAAGTTGGCGAAACTTTTTCGAGAATCGATACAGACAATTCGTTAATTGAAATTGATCCTTCGTCGTAATCGGAAAAAGCCTTGTCCAGTATCACCCAGGCGGGTGGGAAAAGATGTTTTTTCAAACGATCCACGCGGGTGGCGAGGTCGCGCAGGAATAATTCTGTTTCCTTTCGGGAGGTTTCGACAATCCTTCGAGCTTCACTGTGCTGTTGATGCAACACGGGGTCATCAATGCCTATGAGAGTGACACGGGTCGGGGAACGCATCAACATCCAATACTCCTCCCCCGTTAGGTCGCCCCGCCAGAGAAGACGATTGAACCAGCGATTTCGCCACTCTCCGGGTGGGAGAGCGGCAAGCGGTGATATGTCTAAGATGTCCCAAGCCCCTTCAACCCCAATGAGAAGGGGTTCATTTCCGCGCTCTGAATCCACCTTGTCCAACAGGTGAACCGCCGCCAACTGAGAAGGTGTGTCCCCATGGTTGTCTTCTATTTGGGTAATGAACGGGAGTAACCGTCCCTCCACGCGCCAGCCCTGCCGACCGACCAATGACCATAAGGATTCCCGTAGAAGTGACGATGGGCCGATCCTACCCCCTTGATCTTGGGGCGTGACCTGAGGGAGCGAATTCTCGGAGTGCTGACGACTGTTCCCTACGGATGCATGATTTAAAGATGAGGCTTCTAAAAACGGGGAGGTAATAAAGGAAAAAAAACAAGCCAATGCCGTCACCGTAGCGATGACCTTCTTGGTGGGCATCAAGCGATCGCAAGATAAAGGGAAACCGAACATGGGCATCTAGGGATCAGTCCTTCTTGAATCAATATTGAGTGAATTCTTGATTCGTAAGATACCAAAGAAAACAAAAGGATCTCTTAAGAATTTGTAACAAATTTGTAAACGCAGGAAATTGTTACAACATCTTAAGGCAGGCGGGCGGGACTGGGTGTAGGGTAATTGTGTGACATAATGAATCGGAAGGAGGCGGGCATGTCGTATGAAAAACGAATTCTTGTCATCGACGACGACATCGGCATGGCTGATCTGTTGGGGGACTTTTGTGAAGCGTTAGGGTTTGACGTCCGGTGTGTGACGGACGCGCGGGATTCGCTTCGGGCGGCCATTGAATTTCGGCCGCACCTCATTACACTGGATCTGGAAATGCCGTTCGTGAACGGCTACGAAGTGCTGCGGCGGTTACGGGTTCATCCGGTGACGAACGGAACGCCGGTCATGATTGTTTCTGGTATGGTGGACGAAACCCGGTTGGGGGAATCTCCCGTGAAAGTCAAGCTGATTAAGCCGGTCCGGTATTCGGTTTTCGCCAAAAACCTGCAGGGGTTGTTGGAGACGAGAGACTTCTGAGCCGTTCCGATTTTAACTGGGGATTGTTTGCGCTGGTTAATGCATTTTTCCCGTATGGAGGACCTTGAGATACGGTTCATAGGAGAAAATGCGATCCCGGCGTTTTCCGGTGATTTCTTTGACGAAGCCCAGGTTTTGAAGGTTCAAAAGGGCTTTGTTGGCGGTGGGGAATGTGAGTTTTAATTCGTTCTGAATGACCGGGAGAGAAACGAGGCATCGTTTCTTCAAAAGTTCAAACACGTTCAAGGCTGAATTGGCGGCGCGGCCTATTTCTTCGATCTTGCTCTTGTGTTGTTCAAACATCCAGGTCAATTTTTCCACTGTCCCGCAGGCCTGGTTTGATACCTTTTCGATACCCTCTAAATAGAAATCCAACCATCGCTCCCAGTCTCCGTTGATCCGAACGCTTTGGAGGGTTTCGTAATAATACTGCCGGTTCTCTTTAAAATGGAGGCTGAGATATAGAAAGGGATGGGTTAAGGCTTGTTCCTCATAGAGAATAAAAGGAATGAGGAGACGTCCCAAACGTCCGTTTCCATCCAAGAAGGGGTGGATGCTTTCAAACTGCGCGTGTACGAGACCTGCTTTGATGAGTGTAGGGGTTTGGACGGGAACCCCATGAATAAACTTCTCCAATGCGCCCATTGCGGGCAGAACCTCTCGTGCCGGTGGCGGGACATAAAGTGCATTGCCCGGTCGGCTCCCCCCAATCCAGTTCTGTGAGCGACGAAACTCTCCCGGCTGTTGGTGCGCTCCCCTTGAACCACTCAGAAGGACGGCATGGATTTCACGCATCAACCTTAAGCTGAGAGGAAATCCGCCCTTCAGACGTTTCATGCCGTATTCCAAGGCCCCCACGTAGTTTGATACTTCTTTGACATCGCCTACCGGAACACCCGGGGCCTGCTTGTTTTCAAAAAGCAGGAGATCGGAAAGAGAGGATTGAGTTCCCTCAATTTGAGAAGAGAGTACCGCCTCCTTCCGGATGTAGGTATAAAGCAAAAGTGATGGGTTGGGCAATTGTGACACGGCCCAGTGCGTGGCTTGCCCTTGCCACCCTCTCTTGGAGGCGGCCGTTAAATTCAATGGTCGGACGGGGTGGTAAGGGGGCCGGGAGAAAGCAATAAAAGGGTTCCGGCCCAGATTGTTTTTCCCATCGGCCCGCACGAGGGTTCGTTTTGGGGATTCCTTGCCTCATGTCGTTATTAAATCTTATGCCAATATATTTTAATTGTCAATATCGTTATTAAAGGAGGAATTTCGTTGAGCTCAACGAAGCGAAGGAAGGAGTTCTTCCCCTCTTCTGTTCGAGCACGTGTTGGGGGAATCGATGCGAGGCGTTTTCCCGTGTAGAACATACCCTCTCCTTGGCTCTTTTCCTCCGGGGCTGAAGAAAAAACCGGAACGTTGGGACGTGTTATTCGAAGCGGTAGCCGATGCGTTCGACGGTTTTGACGCGGTCGCCTTGTTTGCCCAGTTTACGGCGGAGACGGCCCACATGAACGTCAACTGTTCGGGTGTTGCCGAAATATTCTTGACCCCAAACGGTTTCCGAGAGTTCGGCGCGGGTGAGAACTTTCCCTTCGTTGCGCATGAGGGTGAGGAGGAGATCGAATTCTTTGGGGGCCAGGTTGATGGCTTTCCCATCCATGACAGCCGTGTGTTTTTCCATGTCAATGGTGAGGGGGCCTTCTTTTAAGCCGGGGTCCTTTTTGTCCCGCCATTCGGCGCGGCGAAGGACGGCTTTGATCCGGGCCACCAATTCCGTTTGGTTAAACGGTTTGGTGATGTAGTCGTCGGCCCCGATTTCCAACCCGGCGATCTTGTAGGAATCTAGGTTTTGGACAGTGAGGAAAACCACCGGGATGTAGCGTGTGGCAGGATCCGCCCGAAGGATTTTGCAAATCTCGAACCCATCTTTGTCCGGCAATTGGAGATCAAGGATGATCAAGTCAGGTTTTGAATTGACGACTTTTTTTAAGGCGTCGGCCCCGTTTTCCGCCCCGATGGTGACAAATCCCTCTTTGGATAAGATGCTTTCCACCAAACGGCGGATGTCTCTGTCGTCATCCACAACCAAGACGCGTTTCTTTATCATTCCGGTATCCCCCTGAAAAAATGGCCCATCGGAAAATCCATCCTAGATCATTGTCTATCTCTTTGTAAATATCTTTATCTCTGTCAGGTTTAAATCAATTCGATATCTTCTTCCTCCCGGCCGGGTTGGGGAAGGAGAACATGGACCGTGGTGCCTTGATTCATCTGACTTTCGATCCACACCCGACCGCCATGGGCTTCCACAATCCCTTTCACAATCGTAAGTCCCAAGCCGGACCCCTTTGTTTTTCGGGCCAATCCTTGGGTGGGTTTGACCTGTTCAAATTTGTTGAAAATAATTCCCAGGGATTCCGGGGGGATCCCGATGCCGGTGTCTTTGATGAGGATGTGCACGTTCCCCTCTTCTTCGGTTGCGGCCAGAGTGACTTTCCCTTGGGCCGGGGTGAATTTGAAGGCGTTGCTCAATAAATTTGTCATCACTTCCAGAAGTTTGTCCGCGTCCGCGTGGATGGGGCGAAGGCGGGGGGGGAAGTCCGTTAGGAACGTGATGTCTTTTTCCTGGGCGAGGGGCCGGAAGACGACCGTCATTTCTAAAGCAAGATCTTGTAGCCGGATGCGTTCGGGGTGAAGTTCTATTTTCCCCGCTTCGATTTTTGCCACGTCCAAAAGGTTATCGATGAACCGGGCCAGCCGAACCGAATTGTTTTTTATAACGATCAGAAATTCCCGCTGCTCTTCGTTAATGGCGCCCGCCCCTTCTCGGAGGAGAAGTTCCACATACCCGCGCAGGGAGGTGAGGGGGGATCGGAGTTCGTGGGTGACGTTGGAAACAAAGTCCTGTTTCAATTGGTCCAATTCCTGGAGTTTCGTGGCCATGACGTTGAACTCATGGGCGAGTTCACCCAGTTCGTCCCGTGTGGTGATGCGAATGCGGTGGTCCAAATTTCCTTCACCAATTTTATGGGCGCCGTCCCTCAATAGCCCAATCGGGCGCGTTAGGAGCAAGGACAGCATGACCGCGACCACGACGCCGAATCCTATGGCCAAAAGGCCCGCGATCACGATGCGATGGTGAGCGGCTTCCAGGGCTTGCCCCACCAGTAGGCCCATGGAGGTCTGCGAATATCCGACCCGGGCAATTCCCATTCGGGTGAACCCTTGCATGATCGGGAGAGCCAAATCCACCACATCGTCTGTTGCCCCGCCTTGTTGGCGGAGAAGGCTTGTGGCCTCAATGGCGCGAAGACTGAGGGGGTCGGTTAGGCGTTGCCCCACAAAGGCGGGGTTGGTGTGTGCCACGACGCGTCCCGTGTTGTCTTGGATCATGGCGTAGCTGAGCGCTCGGGACCGGCGAAGAAGGGAAAGGTAACTTAAAAGAAGTTGATCGTTTTGGGCGGTGACGGCTTCCCGGCGGATTTGAACCAACGAGTTGACATTGTCTTCTTGGGATTGATCAAATCGTTGGATCAGGTAGCGTTTCTCCGCAATGTAAAGGGAAACCCCGACCCCGACGACGGCCACAAGCACCAGCAGGGTGGAATGGGCAACCAGTTTTGTGCGAAGGCTAATATGTTTCAAGGTATTTCAGTGTAACAGAGGGTGTGTTTTTCGTCAAGAGAAAAACCCGGTAGAACAAAGGACTGATGCGGCCCCTATTTTAGTTCAAATTTAGCGCTTGGGTCACGCCCCATTTTCAGAGGAAGATTCCTACCTGTTGGGACTGGTCCGGTAGATCCGTTTCAATCCGGTGAGGGGATTTTAATCAGGGTTACAGGAAGACGGCGGGGGCCACGCCGAAACGGTGGCTGAGTGCTTGGATTTGACGGATGTTGAGGCGTCGTTTTCCATTCAAGACTTCGGAGACGACCCCTTGGCTGCCCACCTCGGGGAGGTTCCCCTGGGTGAGACCATGTTCTTTCATGAGCGCTCTGAGAGAAAAGCGTGGCTCCTCCGAAAATTCGGGGACGTGGTGTTGTTCGTAGGCTTCGACAACGGCGGAGAGCGTTTCCATGAGAGAGGCCAGGGGATGATTTTCGTTTTCCCCCACGGTGTCGATCAATTCATCGAGCAACGCGACCGTCTCTTCATACTCGGCACGTTTGTGAGGAACGGACAGCGCTTTCGACAGAACGGGCCAGGCTTTGATGATTTCTTTCAGTTTGAGGCGCATATTTTTATTCCTTCCATTTGTCTTTGTCGTATTCCGCGTGAGTCAACACGTGGCGGATGTAGACGATCTTGCGGTTGTAGTGGATCGCTACAATCAATCGGACCTCGTTTCCTGCAATATTGAAAACCGTTAACGGATCGACAGCATCGGCACTGGGAAACGTAACCCGAAGGGCCGCCCGTGAGGCATAATCCGTATGCGTCATGACACGATACCAATGCGTGAGACCGTGTCGTGCATCGGGGTGCCGTTTTGAAAACTCGATCAACCGTTTTCGCGTGATGATCCTCATGATGTAAAGCGATTGTATCTCATAATGAGATATTTGTCAATGGCGATGGAATGCGGTCTGATCAGGAAGAGTCGTATGAATCGAGAGATTTATGTAGGGATCTGTGAGAGCCTGGGGGTGGAATCCCCCGGGCTACTCGACCCTCAGTTGCTTGGTCTACGAAACCCTTGAATTATGGACGTTCCTGCTGTATATGGAAGGGGCCGTTCCTCAGTGGACGGTTGATCGCGGGGCCGGTAGAGTCGGCTCCATTATTTTGCCTTAGGGTGGACTTCTCGGGTGACAAAACGGTTGGCATTTTTGGTTTCAATATTTATTGTTGGCGGCGTTGCCTGGGCCGATTTCAACTTCATGGTTCAGGGGCGCCTTTCCGACAACAACGGGAACCCCATCGGAACACCGACCTCGGTGGAATGGCGGCTTTACCGGGATGGCGATCCCGCCACCACGGGCGGGACTCCGGTGTATACCGAAACTGGCCTCATTACCCCCATTAACCCTCAAGGCGTTTTTTCTTATGAGCTGGGATCCGGTACCCCCGTGGGATCGCCCTTGGATGCCTCCGCCTATGCGGGCAGTGAACCTCTCTATGCGCTTTTGAGCGTCGCGGGAACTCCGCTCCTACCCAAACTCCGTGTGACACCGGTCCCGCGGTCCCATGTGGCCACTCTGGCGGAATCCGTCCAAGCGGGTGGTGTGAATACTGCGGCGTTACAAGACGGAGCGGTGACGGGTGTAAAAATAGCCACAAGTTCCATTTCAGGAAGCCACGTGAGCGGCACCGCCCAATTGAACGTAGACCGGATCGGGTTAGGTGGCGCCCCGGCCACGAGCCTTGACCTCAGCGCCAAGAGCGACGCGGTAAGGCTCCCCACCGGAACAAGTGCCGAGCGCCCAGGCACCCCCGCCAATGGGGACACCCGCTACAACAGCACCTTGAACGCGGTGGAAAGTTATGTGAACGGGAGTTGGCAAACGGTGTCGACCGGTGATGGGACGGTGACGAGCGTTGGCGCGAACGCGCCGCTGTCGAGCTCGGGGGGTACCACGCCCACGATTTCTGTTTCCCGCGCCAACGCGAGCACGGACGGTTACCTGGCGAGCGGGGACTGGGCGACGTTCAATAGCAAAGTGGATTCGGCCCTGCCGGCGGGTCAGATTCTTGTGGGGGACGGATCGAATGCGGTGGCGGGGGTGGCTCTGTCCGGTGACGCAACGATTTCTTCGGCGGGTGCGGTGACGCTTACGAGCACCGGGACCGCGGGGACGTATACCAAAGTCACGACGGACGCCAAAGGGCGAGTGACGGTGGGGGACACGCTAAGCGCGGGGGACATTCCCAACCTGGACGCCGCGAAAATCACCAGTGGGGTTCTGGATGCGGCGCGGATCCCCGCGGGGACCGACAGCGGAAAACTCCCCCTTGCTGGCGGGACCATGAGCGGATCGATTGATATGGGGGGAAACAACGTGACCAATGCCGGCTCTGTTGCCGCCTCCACCGTCACCGTGGGGGGAAACAATGTCATTTCAACGAACGCTCCTCTCACCTCCGGCAGTGTCCTCTTCGCCAACGGGGCGGCGTCGGCGGGGCAGGACAACAGCAACTTCTTCTGGGACAATGCCAACAAAAGGCTGGGCATCGGGACGGGGAGCCCCGGAGTGAAATTGAATGTTTACAGCAGTGAGACTGTTGGGAGTAATTTGTTATTGGCAATTATTAACAGCGTTGGATCGGATAATCGAGGGAGTAGTATTTTTCGTGTTTCGCGAAATGGGAATTACTTGGACATAGAACAAAACGCGGGAAATGGAGGATTCCGGTACGGGACTTTTGCGGACACCAACTTTATCAATAGTCTTAATTCACTTGTGGGTCCGTGGGGAAATTTAAATTTTCTTACGGGAGGGGCAGGAGGAACAGGAATTGCGATGGTCATCGCTGGGGGGACCCGCCAAGGGAATGTGGGCATAGGGACGACATCACCCACCTCAGTGTTGCATTTGAAGGCAGGGACAGCCACCGCGAACACCGCGCCGTTAAAGTTTACGGCGGGGACGAGTTTGACGACGCCGGAGGTGGGGGCCTTGGAATTTGATGGTACGAACCTCTATTTTTCGACCAACACCACCAACCGTCAGACTTTTGCTTTTCAGGGGAGCGCGGGGACTTTGTCGGGACTGACGTCCGGGAGCGTGCTGTTCGCCAACGGGGCGGCGTCGGCGGGGCAGGACAACGGAAACTTCTTTTGGGACAACACCAATAAACGGCTCGGGATTGGAACGGTGAACCCAGGGGCGAAGTTGGATATTTATGATGTTTCTTCGGCGTTTCCCGCTTCTAGCGGGGCGTCTCAAAGCGCGGGTCAGCGGCTTCGTTTGGGGCGAACTGATGGGGCTGTATTGGACATCGGGTCGGCTGGAGGTTCGGGGCTCTGGTTACAAACAGGAAATGGACTGAACCTTGCGACAACGTATCCTATGTTGATTAATCCAAACGGGGGGAATGTTGGTATCGGGACCACAAGTCCTGAAACTACTCTTCACGTTTCGGGTCGATCTCAGTTCATCGATACAAGTGGGTATAACAATCGGGCCATTATTATTGGGAGAACAACCACTGATGCTGCTGTTAAAAGTAGCGCGTTAACCTCAAGACATTGGCTCAATTCGGAAGAACCCGTGACTCTCATTGGGGCCGCAATTGATGATAGCGCTGTTAGTGCAGTGGCTATTGGAGGAGGTTATACTAACAATAACGCGGCGACTGAACTTCGTTTTTACACGGCTCCAGATAACACGACCCTTACGGGAACACGGAAGATGACTCTTGTTTCCTCAGGCAACGTGGGAATTGGAACGACGAACCCCAATGGGAAGTTGGACGTGAATCAGACGACCGCGGGATCGGTGGCGGTTCAGGGGCAAAACGCGGGAACCGTTTATTGGAAAGTGGTGAGTCCGGCCGGGGGGATTACGGGGGGGTATAACGCGGCGGACGCGGTGGAGTATGTGGCGAAGGACTCGGTGACGGGGCGGTCGATTAATGCGGCGGGGACAATTAACGCCAGCGGGGCGGACTTTGCGGAGTGGGTGGATTGGGAGGGGCCTATTCCAGCAATGGGATCGATCGTTATGTACCGGGGAGTTTATGTGGTGGTATCGTCCACCCAAACGGCGGCGTTTGTGGGGAACGATATCAAAGAACCGGGGCACGGGATGCTGGTGGCTTTTGCGGGGCAATTGCCGGTTCTGGTCAGAGGGAAAGTTCATGAAGGGGATTTGATTGTGGCCAACGGTGACGGGACTGGGCGGGGGGTTCCGCGGAGTTCGGCGACCATGGCCGAGATACAAAATGCTGTGGGGACCTCCTGGGCCTCGTCGTCTGATCTTGGATTAAAACGGGTCAATGTGGCGGTGGGGATTGGGCTGGCGGGGGGAAGTTTGGTCGACAAGAAAATTTTGCGGCTCGAAACTGAAAATGTTGAAATGAAGGTTGAAAACAAAAGACTAACAACAGAAAATGAACAGATAAAAAATCGGTTAGGACAAATCGAAAAACGTCTTTCTGGAATGAAGAATTAGCGTAAGGACCCGGGGCCGAGAGCTTAGGTGGGTTGTCTGCGACGGGGTATTAAAGATGAAGCCAACCACGGTATATCATGACGCCAAACCTGGGGAAATCCGGGCAGAGGAATGGAAGTCCGTTTCTTCGCTTGATGGGGCATGAATGTAGACAATTTAACCCAAAATCCCCAGTTGAATCACGGGATTCGACAAAAAAATCGGGCCTTTTTCCTTCCCAAAAAAGTTTGTCCGTATTCCCCGCGACCGCGCTAGCGGAAGTGTGACGGCGCTAGCCAGGAATGCCAAGGGGGAATGGCCCGCGTGGGAAGGGCCTACGACCTGCACTTTTTTGTTCGTAAAAAAGCCCGCTTTTTTCGTCTCGCATCAGCGGCTCTGCCGCTTCAGGTGCCAGGCTCTCTGAGCCTGGCCGGTCCTCGCGCCCAACTGAAGATTCCGAACTAAGGAAACGTCCTGAGGTCCGATAGGTATGGATAGAAACCGTTTTGAAGTCACCGATGAAACGGGTAACTCAAGAAAATGGGCGGATCAGTTTTTGGAGGGGGATCGAAGAGTTTGATGGTCGCGTTTTGCGCGTTATAACGTTAGAGGATGGAGAGACGGTTCACAACGCGTATTTTGATCGAGGATTTAAGAGATAGGAGGAATCCATGAAATTGAATTATTATGGGGATACGGATTCGCTGTATATTGATTTGAATTCGAGGCCAAGCGCGGAGACACGGGAGATAGTGGAAGGCCTTCTTGTGGACCTGGACAAGGACGGTCGTGTGGTCGGCATCGATATCGACCACGCGTCGACAATGAGGGACTTGAAAAAGTTGGAACTTTTGCACTTGCCCGTGGTGGAGATCAACGCGGCCTAATCATTGGGAAAGCAGCGGGAGGGGGTTTTCAGCAGAATCATATTGTATACATAATGGGTGATAGCAACATGCCCAGACAATCTCGATTGGATGTTTCTGGGGCATTTCCGCACGTGATGGGAAGAGGGATAGAACGACGGCCCTTTTTTGTTGACGATGCAGACCAACCAGAATTTCTGTCCTGGATTAAAAAGATGATGGCGGATAAGTGGTGGTAGAATTGGCTTGAGCAGCAAGAATGATGGCTGTCATGGATGAGGACGCCGCCAAACGCGGAGAAACAGGGGCGAAGAATAGGTGTCCTGGCTCAATGGCGTATGTATACAATAAATGCTACGTCCCCTAAGGCTAAGACTAAAAAAAAACTTGACATTTAAACCGCTTTGCTGTTAGACTGGTTCCCATGTTAAACAATCGAGCTCTTAGCGTTGTCGTTCTTTTGGTCCGGGGCGTTGTCCCGGGCCTGGGGAGTGGTGCGCGATAGCCGGTTGTTTTAACGAAAAGTTTGAGAGACCGCCGGCGCAGGAATCCGGCGGTTTTTTTGTTTTCGGGTAAAATCCAATTAAAAAGAGGAATCCCATGAACGGTGATCCAAAAAATGCGTTGCATCTCATCTCTTGTTTGGTGGAAGATCGGCCCGGCGTTTTGGCGCGCATCAGCGGACTGATTTCAGCCCGTGGTTTTAACATTGATTCCTTGGCGGTCGGCGCCACACAAATTTCTGAAATTTCTCGCATCTCCCTGGTTTGCCGTGGGGACCACCGGGTGGTGGGCCAGATCGTCAATCAGTTGAACAAGCTGGTGGACGTGATCCGCGTGGCGGATTTGAGCTGGGACGACTGTATGGACAGTGAGCTCATGTTGGTGAAAATTGCGATGCCAAGCGGTCGCGAGGCTTTGGACACCGTGTGCCGGGTGTTTCATGCCCGGGTGACCGATTTGGGTCAAGATGGCTTCATTGTGGAAGCCGCGGGCCGAGGCGAAGAAACCGATGCTTTGATTCAAGCTTTGGAACCCTTTGGCATTCTAGAAGTGTCCCGTACTGGTCGGATCGCTTTGCAGCGGGGGAAAACCTTGGATGTGACCGCGGACCTGATGCCTCACGCGGAAGAGAAGCGGCCTGTGCCCGGTGGCGGTGAAACCATGACCGGGGCGGACATGATCCCCCGCGTTTTCGCCCAAGAAGGGGTGGACACGGTGTTCGGTTATTCGGGCGGGGCCATCCTCCCGGGGATCGACGCTTTTTTCCGGTTTAACGAAAAACAACCGGAGAACAAACAAATTCGATTCATCGTGCCGGCCAACGAGCAGGGGGCGGGGTTCATGGCCTCCGGTTATGCCCGGTCCACCGGGAAAGTGGGTGTGGCGTTTGTGACCTCAGGGCCCGGGGCCACGAACACGGTGACCCCCATCCGGGACGCGGCCGCGGATTCGATCCCTCTGGTGGTGTTAACGGGGCAGGTGCCCCGGCCCGCGATTGGGTCGGACGCGTTTCAAGAGGCGCCCATATTCAACATTATGATGTCCTGCGCCAAGCATGTCTTTTTGGTGGAGAAACCGGAAGACCTGGAAGCCACCCTTCGCACGGCGTTTTGGATTGCACGGACCGGTCGGCCAGGGCCCGTGGTCGTCGATATCCCCAAAGACGTGCAATTGTGGCAAGGCCCCTATCATGGGGCCGGACTTCTTCCGTTGCGGGGGTATCGACGGCGGGTGGAAGCGTTGGCTAAGGCCCATCTGTCGGAAGAGGCGGGGCGGATCTTTTTTGAACGGTTATCCGTGGCGGAACGGCCCCTCCTTTATGTTGGTGGAGGGGTGATCAACAGTGGAGCGGCGGCGGAGTTGCGGGAGTTTGCCGAAGCGTTCCATCTGCCGGTGGTGACCTCCCTCATGGGGATCGGATCCCTGGACAACCATCATGCCCAATCGTTCCATATGTTGGGCATGCACGGGACAGCTTTCGCCAATTACGCCGTGGACGATTGCGATTTCCTGTTTTCCATCGGGGCCCGGTTTGACGATCGGGTGGCTGGAAAAGTGGCGGAGTTCGCGCCCAAAGCCACCTTTGTTGGGCACATGGACATCGACCCGGCGGAAATCGGGAAGGTGAAAATGGCCACCTGGAGTCATGTGTCTGACGCGAAGCGGGGATTGCGGGACTTAATTGACGCCGGACGGCGGATCGGTTTTAAAAAAGATTATTCCGCCTGGTGGAAGGAGTTGGAAGCCAGTCGTAACGATCACGCGTTGAACTACGATCGGAAGAGCGTTCTCCTTCAGCCCTATCGCGTGTTGGAGATCCTTTCGGAATTGACGAAAGGCGACGCGATCCTGACCACGGGTGTGGGACAACACCAAATGTGGGCCGCCCAGTACGGGCACCACAAGTTGCCCCGGCATTTCTTGACCTCCGGGAGTATGGGGACCATGGGGTTTGGTTTGCCCGCGGCCATTGGGGCCCAGTTCGCCAATCCGGGCAAAACTGTTATCAATATCGACGGGGATGGAAGCATTCGCATGAACCTGGGCGAGTTGGAGACGGTGACAACCTATGATTTGCCCGTCAAAGTCCTTCTCTTGAACAATGAGGGGGATGGGATGGTGCGCCAATGGCAAACCCTGTATTTCGGCAAGCGTTATTTTGCCATTGATAAAAATCTTCACTCCATTCAGTTCGTGAAGGCCGCCGAGGCGATGGGGTTCCCCTTTGCTCGTCGTGTTTCCAAACAAGACGAACTGGAAGGGGCGCTGCGGGATTTCGTTTCCACCTCTGGCCCCGCGTTTTTGGAGGTCATGATCGACACGAAGGCTATGGTGTACCCTATGGTGGGGCCCGGGTCGGCCTATAAAGATATGGTCACCGGGGAGTGGATCAAGTCCCGGGGAAAAGGGGCGGCGGTGTCGGAACCGAAAGGCGACGCGGTTCCCGACCTCTTCTAGAGTTGTTATAATCGAACTTCGTAACTGCTCAGGGGATTGATCGGTTCACCGTTAGAAAACCCCACCCTCTCCCCGCCCCTCTCCCGCGAGCGGGAGAGGGAGAAAGGCAAAGGCTCTCCCTTAAGCGGGAGAGGGAGAAAGGTCAGGGCCTGAGTTGTTACCAAATTTCTTTTTATTCAAAGGAGCTTCCATGAACACGGCAAACGAAAAAAAAATTGAACTGAAAGCAAAAACTTTTTATGACAAAGACGGTGATCTGAATTTGCTCAAAGGCAAAAAGATCGTCGTGTTGGGCTACGGGTCCCAGGGGCACGCCCAGGCGTTGAACCTCAAAGATTCAGGATTGAACGTGGTGGTCGCTGTTCGCCCCAGTGGTCGAGGGTATACCTTGGCCGTAAAACACGGGTGGACCGCGGGCAAAGATCTGATCTCCAACAACGTGGAGGCCATTAAAGACGCGGACTGGATTCATTTCCTCCTCCCCGACGAAGCCCAGGGGAAAGTGTGGCGTGAAGAAGTGGCGCCGAACATGAAGAAGGGTGTGGTCCTTTCCTGGTCCCACGGGTTTAACATTCGGTTTGGCCAAGTGACTCCGCCTAAAGAGGCGGATGTTGTGCTCATCGCCCCCAAGGGCCCGGGCCATTTGGTTCGACGCACTTACGAAGAAGGCAAGGGAACCCCCGCGTTGGTTGCGGTGGAACAGGATTATTCCGGCAAGGCGTTGAGCCTCGCCCTCGCCTTTTGTAAGGCCATTGGGGCCACACGGGCGGGCGTGATTGAAACCACGTTTACCGAAGAGACCGAGACCGACCTTTTCGGCGAACAGAACGTCTTGTGCGGCGGTGTGGTGGACCTGGTGAAAGCCGGGTTCGAAACCTTGATCGAGGCCGGGTATCAACCGGAAATCGCTTATTTTGAATGTCTTCACGAATTGAAGTTGATCACCGACATGATTCAAGAAGGGGGGATTGGGTGGATGAACTACTCCATCTCCGATACCGCCGAGTACGGAGAATACAGTCGGGGGCCCCGGTTGGTGACGTGTGAAACCAAAGCCCAGATGAAACGGAACCTGAAAGAGGTCCAAAACGGTGTGTTTGCCCGGGAATATTTGATGGAAAAGGCCATGGGTAGCACGGTGATCAACTCCCACCGGAGGGCCACCGCGGCTCACCCGATTGAAATCGTTGGTGAAAAACTTCGGGCGATGATGCCTTGGCTTAAGAAAAAAGAATAGGGAGAACTTTTTGTTGGGCGGGGGGCAGTGGGGGTTGGTGTTTCTACATTTTCACGGGAGATGATTGTATATGAATGATCCGTCACGGTTTATCCCTATTGCGGGGGATGGGTGGAAGTTCGTTTTGGCCTTTGCAATTTTGGGGGGACTTTTTTCTGCCTTGGGTCCGTGGTTTTCCCGATCGGTGGGGGTGATCCTTCTTCTGTTGGCGGTCTTTTCTCTCTACTTCTTTCGGGACGGGAAACGAAGCATTCCCGTCACGACGGACATTTTGTCTCCGGCGGACGGGCGGGTGTTGGAAGTGGCGGACATTGACGGCGAAGGGTATGGTCAGGGCCGGGTGGTGCGGATTTTCCTTTCGGTTTTGGACGGGCACGTGCAACGGGCCCCAGTGGCGGGCCAGGTGACTCGGACAGAATACCGGGCGGGCTCCTTCCTGGACGCCCGGAACCCCCGGGCGCCTTTCGTGAACGAGGCCAACAGCATCGAATTTAATACGCCTCAGGGAAAAGTGATGATTCGGCAAATCGCCGGATTTATTGCCCGCCGTATCCTTTGTTGGGTTCGGCCTGAAGACAACGTGGTTTTGGGTGAACGGGTGGGCTTGATCCGTTTTGGTTCCCAGGTGGATCTTTACGTTCCGCCGGGGGTGGAAATTTTGGTCAAAGAAGGGCAACGGGTTCGCGCTGGGGAAACTGTCATGGCGCGGTGGGGGAAATCCTAATGAAATTGAGCGGACGGCGCAGTTTTTTACAGGGTATTTTCGATATTCGGCGGGAGAGAACCCCTACTTTACCTGAGGCCTCTTTGGCTCCGCGTCCGCCCGCCCGGCGGGGAATTTATCTGTTGCCTTCCCTCTTAACCCTGGGGAACATGGGGTTGGGCTTTTTTGCCATTACCCAAGCGGTTTCCGGCCATTATGGGATGGCCGCCAAGGCGATTTTGTTGGGGCATGTGTTGGATATTTTTGACGGGGTCGTGGCTCGGTTGACCCGCACCACCAGCCGGTTCGGCATTGAACTGGATTCCTTGGCGGATTGGATTACTTTCGGGATCGCTCCCGCTCTGTTGATGTACGAGATGGTCTTAAAGAACAATCCCTCTTGGGGGTTTGCCATCGCGTTGTTGTTTGTGATTTGTGGAGCGTTGCGGTTAGCCCGGTTTAACCTGAAGGCCCAAATGGGCGAGCCGTCCGGAGGTGGATTTGTGGGGTTGCCCACGCCCGCCGCGGGTGGGGTATTGGCTATTTTTGCATTGCTTTATTCCATTCAGGAGATCGGTCTTCCGATCCGAAGTCTGCGGCTGGTCATGAATCAGGTGCCGGTGTTCTATGAAGTGGTGCCGGCGGTGATGTTGTTGCTCTGTCTTCTCATGGTCTCGAACGTCCACTACGCGAAGTTTCGGGTCCAGAACTTGGTTCGGCCGCGGGGATTGCGGGCCCTGGTGATTACGGTATTGGCGTTGCTCATGATTTGGGTTTATCCTCAGAACATGATCTTCATTCTCTATGTGTCGTATATTCTGTGGGGGCTGGTGGGATATTTTATTTTTCGCTCGCGTCCCCAAGAAACGAAACCGGTGGTGAAAGTGGATCCTCTGGACAATTACGGTAAATAACCCCATGAAAAAAACCGATCGTTTGATTATCTTTGATACCACCCTGCGTGACGGAGAGCAATCTCCCGGCGCCAGCCTGAACATCCCTGAGAAACTGCAGGCCGCTCGGCAATTGGCGGAACTGGGTGTGGATGTGATTGAGGCGGGGTTTCCTGTGTCTAGCCCCGGAGACTTTGAAGCGGTAAAAACCATTGCCCAGGAGATCCGAGGAGCCGAAATTTGTGGGTTGGCCCGGGCCGTAAAAGGGGACATCGATGCCTGTTGGAACGCGGTGAAACATTCCAAACGTCCCCGTATTCATACCTTTATTGCCACGTCCGACCTTCATATCGTTCAGAAACTGAGGATGACCCGTCAGCAGGTTTTGGATCGCGCGGTGGAATGTGTTCGCTACGCGAGTCAATTTACCGAAAATGTGGAGTTCTCCGCGGAAGACGCTGTTCGTACGGATTTCGATTACCTCTGTCAGGTGATTGAAGCCGTGATCGACGCGGGGGCCGCGACGGTCAATATCCCGGACACCGTGGGGTATTCCATTCCTTCCGAGTGGGGGGAGAAAATCCACCGTTTGATTTCCCGGGTTCCGAACATTAAAAAAGCCGTGGTGAGCGTTCATTGCCACAACGATTTGGGGTTGGCGGTTTCCAATTCTTTGGCGGCGGTCCAAAACGGGGCTCGCCAGGTGGAATGTACTGTGAACGGGATTGGGGAGCGGGCTGGGAACGCTTCCTTAGAAGAAATCGTGATGGCCATTCGGACACGGAAAGATTTGTTCCAGCTGACCTCCCGGGTGAACACGAAAGAGATCGCCCGGTCCAGCCGATTGATTTCTAAATTGACGGGAATCCCCGTTCAGCCCAACAAGGCCGTGGTGGGGGCGAACGCTTTTGCCCACTCTTCGGGGATCCATCAGGACGGGGTACTGAAATCCCGTACCACTTACGAGATCATGAACCCTTCCGACGTTGGCGTGGAAGAAAGCGCCCTGCTCCTCACCGCCCGTTCCGGGCGTAACGGGGTTCAGAACCGATTGAAACATTTGGGGTATACCCTGACCGCGCCGAAATTGGATGTTTTGTTTGGGAAATTCAAGACCTTGGCCGACAAGAAAAAGTATGTCTTTGACGACGATCTGTTGGCCCTGGTGGAAGAGGAAGGCCGAGACAAAACGGTGGAAGTTTTTCATTTGGATTATCTCAATACCACGTCGGGGACGGGCATTGTCCCCACGGCCACGGTTCGTTTGAAAAAAGAAGGGAAGGTCTTTCAAGAGGCGGCCTGCGGGGACGGTCCTGTGGACGCGGCCTACCGGGCGATGGATAAAATCACCGGGTTGTCCCCCGAACTGAAAGATTACACCTTGCGTTCCCTTTCCTCTGGGACGGATGCTCAGGGGGATGTGGTGGTTAAAGTGGAGAACCAGGGGCTCGTGGTGTCGGGCAAAGGGACATCCACCGACATCGTTGAAGCCAGCGCCAAGGCCTATCTGAACGCCTTGAATAAAATCATTTCAAACCCGGTCGGCAAGAAAAAACCGGTTGTCGAAAAGCGAGGGATGTGATGGGTAAAACACTTCTGGATAAAGTTTGGGATCTGCACACGGTTCGGGAATTGCCCAACGGGCAGACCCAGTTGTTTATTGGGTTGCATCTCATTCATGAGGTGACCAGCCCCCAGGCGTTTCAAATGATTCGGGAGAAAGGGCTGAAAGTGGCTTTCCCTGAACGGACGTTTGCCACAGCGGATCACATCATTCCCACCGAAGATCAGGCCCGTCCGTTTGCCGACGGTTTGGCGGAAGAAATGATGGCCGCTTTGGAAAAGAATTGTCATGAATTTGGTGTCAAATACTTCGATTTCAAGTCGGGCGAGCAAGGGGTTGTTCACGTGGTGGGCCCGGAACAGGGGCTCACTCAGCCGGGATTGACCGTGGCGTGCGGGGACAGCCACACGTCGACCCATGGAGCTTTCGGCGCCATCGCCTTTGGTGTGGGCACCACCCAGATTCGGGATATATTGGCCACCCAAACCTTGGCTCTTTCCCGGCCCAAGGTCCGACGCATTCACGTGTCGGGTCGGCTGGGGAAAGGGGTTTACGCGAAGGATGTTATTTTGGCGGTGATCCGCGCTTTGGGTGTGAAAGGCGGCATTGGATTTGCCTACGAGTTCGCCGGCGAAACGATTACGGGCATGAGCATGGAAGAGCGGTTGACTGTGTGCAACATGGCGATTGAGGGGGGCGCCCGGGTGGGGTACATCAATCCGGATCAAACCACCGTGGACTATTTGCGCGGTCGTCCTTTTGCCCCACAAAATTCCGATTTTGGGCGAGCCTCCGACTGGTGGCTTTCTATGGCGTCGGACAGAGACGCCGCGTTTGCCGATGCCTTTTCGTTGGATGGTGCGGCTTTAGAACCCCAGGTGGCTTGGGGCATTAACCCCGGTCAGGCGGTGGGTGTTTCTGAAAACCTTCCTATGCCGGGGGCGTCGTCGGGTGGAGATCGGGCCAGTTTGGAAGAGGCCTATCGGTTTACTTCTTTTGCTCCGGGTTCGCCTGTTCGTGATATCCCGATCAATGTGGCGTTTATTGGGTCCTGCACCAACGGCCGATTGTCGGACCTGCGTGAAGCGGCCAAGGTGGCCAAGGGACGTCACGTGGCCCAGGGGGTTCGGGCTCTGGTGGTGCCGGGGTCCCAAAAGGTGCAGAGGCAGGCGGAAGCTGAGGGATTAAACGAGCTTTTCAGGGCCGCGGGTTTTGAATGGCGGAACGCGGGGTGTTCCATGTGTTTGGCCATGAATCCGGACAAATTAAAGGGGCGAGAAATTAGCGCTTCCAGTTCCAACCGCAACTTTATTGGTCGCCAGGGCAGTGCCACGGGTCGCACACTTCTCATGAGTCCGGCCATGGTGGCGGCCGCCGCTATTCAGGGGCGCGTGTCCGATGTGAGGGAGATGCTATGAGCGTCAATACAGTCATTCAAAACGTGAAGGGGCGGGGTGTTGCTGTTCCGGGGGACGATATCGACACGGATCGCATCATGCCGGCCCGGTATCTCCGTTGCGTGACGTTTGCGGACATCGGGCAATACACTTTTCAAGACGAACGGTTTGATCCCCAGGGGAAAGAGAAGCCTCACCCTTTTAATGACCCCAAACACCGGGGGGCTTCTGTTTTGGTAACCAACAAAAACTTTGGTTGTGGATCTTCCCGGGAGCACGCCCCCCAGGGGATTCTGCGCTGGGGGATCCGGGCTATTGTGGCGGAATCGTTTGCGGAAATTTTTGCGGGAAACTGCACGGCCATCGGTCTCCCGACGGTGACGGCCCAAGAAGCCGATGTCCGATCCCTCATGGCCTATGTGACGGACCACCCCGAGGGGGACGTGGCATTGGATGTGGAAGCGCTCACGGTTTCTTTTGGCGAGAAGAGGATCTCTGTTGAAATGCGGGAGTCCTCGCGCGCGCTCTTTTTAGAAGGATCATGGGATTCCAGCGCGACGTTGCTCTCCGCCATGGACGCGGTGAAAGAGAAGGCGCGCAAACTGCCTTATGTCCAATGGGGTGCCCAGGGATGATTTCGTAATGGAAATGAGCGAGGGGAGGCGACCGTCGGGGCAGATTCCCCGGGCGGATTGTCGGGCGGCCACGGATTTTGTGGTGGAAGTTTATCATGGGGATGGAAAAACCTTGTGGGGGATTTCCCGACTATTGGATTTGTCCATTTCAGGTGCCTGCGTGGAATCCACGAGCGAGTGGAACGAAGGGGAAGACGTGGTGCTTCATGTTTTGCTCGATAAGCGGAACCTGTTGGCCCTCCCCGCGCGGGTGTTGTGGAAACGGGTGTATTCAAAAACCCATCATTTCGGATTAAAGTTTCAAAACTATCCACACGAATTCCAAAGCGTTATCGAAGGGTTTGTTCAAGATTATGAAACCCGATTGCATCGCATGTCACCTAAAAATATTTCAAAAGTGTAATTCAGGAGGTCCCACGTGAGTTCTGTCGTATCCAACCAAGCGGGTCAATCCGCGAAGCCAGCGAAAACATCCTTCAAAATCGCCGTGATGGGCGGTGATGGTACGGGTCCTGAAGTGGTTAACGAAGGGCTCAAAGTTCTGAAAGCGTTAGGGAAATCTCTCAATCTTTCCTTCGACTGGGTCCCTTTTGATCTGGGCGGAGAACGTTATAAAAAAACCGGGGAAATCTTGCCCGATTCCGCCTTGGCGGACCTGCGGAAAGTGGACGCTATTTACTTGGGCGCCATCGGCCATCCCGATGTGAAACCTGGGATTTTGGAAAAGGGTCTTTTGCTCCGCCTGCGGTTTGAACTGGACCAGTACATCAATTTGCGTCCGGTGAAGCTTTACCCCAACGTGGCCACCCCCCTGAAAGATAAGGGGCCGGAACACATCGATTTCGTGGTGGTGCGGGAAAACACCGAAGGTCTTTACACGGGCGCTGGCGGGATCTTAAAGAAGGGGACCCCAGACGAAGTGGCGGTTCAAGAATCCATCAACACGCGCAAGGGCGTGGAGCGGTGTTTGCGTTACGCTTTCAAGCTGACCCAGGAACGGGCCAAAGAAAAAAAACTGACCCTCTGCGGCAAGACCAACGTGTTGACCTTTGCCTTCGATCTCTGGGAACGGGCGTTCCACGAAGTAGCCAAGGACTTCTCCGATGTAAAAACCGATTACGCCCACGTGGACGCCACCTGCATGTGGATGGTGAAGAATCCGGAATGGTTCGACGTGATCGTGACCGACAACATGTTCGGTGACATCATCACCGATCTGGGCGCCATGATCCAAGGCGGGATGGGCATTGCCGCGGGGGGGAACATCAACCCCGAAGGCGTTTCCATGTTTGAGCCCATTGGTGGGTCCGCTCCCAAATACACGGGCCAAAACGTGATCAACCCCCTCGCCGCCATTTGCGCGGGTGGCATGATGATGGACACCCTGGGCCAGAAGGAAGCCGCCAAACGGGTGGAAGGCGCGGTCATCAAACTGCTCAATTCCGGTAAAATGAAAAGCCAAGCCGCCGGAAAAATGGGTATGTCCACTTCCGAAATTGGAGATTGGGTCGCCGCTAACGTTTAACCCGAAATCCCTGTGTAATTCAGGCGGGGATGTCTGTCTCAGTGATTGGAGAAGCCCGATGATGTCTTTCCGTGACCAATGGCTGACAAAATTTTCAATTCCATCTGGTGCGGTTTGGCTGATGACAGACATCGCCCGTTGTCAGGGGCGGCAGGATTTATTCACTAAGCAATCGCCGCAGACACTGAACGCCCTTAGAGAAATGGCGCTTATTCAGAGTGCCGAGTCCTCCAACCGAATTGAAGGAGTGACTGTCGACCCCGAGCGATTGCGTCCGCTGGTCCTTGGCGCTTCCCGTCCACGAGACCGGTCGGAGGAAGAGGTCTTTGGTTATCGCCAAGCCCTCAATCTTATTCATGCGGAAGGGAAGGCCCTCCTTTTCACCCCCGCTCTTCTAAGAAAATTACATCAACTCATTCAAGAAGGGGCTGGTGACGCGGGGCAATGGAAAAAAGTCGATAACGAAATTATTGAGGCCCGCTCAGGTCAACCTCCCCTTATTCGCTTCAAACCCGTCTCGGTGGCCCACACTCGACAGGCAGTGGAGGAGCTTTGTTTGGCCTATCAACACTCGGTCGAGCAGGGAGAGCATCATCCTCTGCTCCGGGTCGCCGCGTTTATTTTTGATTTTTTGTGCATCCACCCGTTTCGCGATGGAAACGGTCGCGTTTCACGATTGTTGACATTGGCCGGGCTCTACCATAATGATTTTGAAGTGGGTCGCTACATCAGTTTGGAACGGCTCGTGGAAGAATCGAAAGAGGATTATTATCGGGTTTTGCATGAAAGTTCTTTGCATTGGCATACGGCTCAACACGATTTCGTTCCGTGGTTTAGTTATTTTCTATCGATTCTCCGGAGAGCTTACCGCGAGTTTGAAGATCGGGCCAAACAGGCCGTGTCCACACGCGGGTCCAAGACGGCCCTTGTTTTAGGGGCCATAGAAGGAATGAAAAAAGAAAAATTTACTCTTGGCCAACTTGAACATAATTGCCCAGGAGTGAGCAAAGACATGGTTCGGCGGGTGGTCCGATCTCTTCAAAGCAAACGGAGGTTGAAAAGTTTGGGAAGGGGTCCCGGGGCACTCTGGCAGAAAGTTGATAATAAACAATGAAAAGGTGGTCGTTGGGTAGGGAATAAGGGCATTACCTCTAAAAGAGGGTAATAAAAAGGGTAGTATTCGTTTTTTACGTGCGCTCATTGAGATTTTTGGATTTAACGTTCAGCCCCCTGCCTCCCGGATAGATTGGGAGACGGGGGGATTTTTGATTGGGAGGAAACCTAAAGTATTCGGGTGTCGGTGGGGTATCGATTTTAATTTTCTTCAGGGGTTGTAATTTTTGTTCGCGAGGGTTACATGTATATCTGGGGTTAGTCTCGGGTGGAGGGCACTGTAACCTATGCATAGGGCGAACCATGACGTTGTTCAGTGGTTGGCGGGGCATCCCTCGTTAGATGGGCTGAAGGCGCGGTATCCCCGTTGGTGGCAGGAAACGGCCGCGGAACTGTTGGGGGTATTGGGCGAGCGGAGGTTGGGCTTGGTGGCGGACCATCTCTCCCATTTGCGCACGCTTGAGGCCAATGCTCTTGGGCGATTGGCTGGAAAAAAAGTCGATTCCAGTGGGGCCACCAAAGATTTGGTCAAAAGTCGTATGGCGGTTTTGGCCATGGAACAAATTTTGGCTGGGGCGGTGGTGGGGAAAGACACCGGACCTCTTCGGTTTAATTGGTGGAACGGGACGGTGTTGCAACGGCTCTTTTTTCGACGGGGGCTGGAAAGAAAGCCCGCTTCTTATGGGTGGTTTCGGGTTTGTTGGCCGTTTTTAACCCAGCGCAAATTCTTGATGCCGCTGGTTCAGCCCAAGGGCATTTATTGTTTTTTTACCACACGGTTGGTGAAAGAATTGGCTCAGAAGATCGGGACTGCGCCGGCTTTGGAGATTGCGGCTGGGGATGGAACGTTAACACGGTTTCTGGCGGATAAAGGGGTTCACATTCACGCCATGGATAACCACAGTTGGTCCCACGCCATTCAGTTTCCTTCCCATGTTCAAAAAACGTCGGTGGGCCCGGCCTTGGCCGCCCATCGGCCCGAAGTGGTCCTTTGTTCTTGGCCTCCGGCGGGGAACGATTTTGAACGGACGGTGTTTTCTTTCCCAACGGTAAAAACCTATATTGTGATTGCCAGCCGCCATTCCTTTGCCGCGGGGAATTGGAGAGACTACACCCTTCAAAAAGAATTTAGTTGGGCCCGTGACGAAACATTGAGCCGCTATGTGTTGCCCCCTGAATTGGACCCCGCGGTGTATGTTTTTCAGAGGAAAAGGTAACGACTCTGGTGTCCGGAAACCCCACCCTCTCCCCGGCCCTCTCCCGCGAGCGGGAGAGGGAGAAACGTGTGCAACCTGCTGGATAGGTGGCATTGCCGGTGGATTGGAGGGGCGATGCTCGGTCAAGGAAATTCCTTTCAAGGGCTAAAGAGACACCCCCTGCGTTACTGGATTCCAAAAAACTCGTTACAACAATGTTACAAGATGTTAAGGTGACCTTAACTTTTTACTTGTAACATAAGAGCTATGAAACATAATCACTTTCATTTAATTGAGCCCAACCGCCTTTTTCGGCGATTTCTGGCGGGGTTTGTGGCCTTTGTTTATGGGGCCACCAACGTGGTTTTTTGTCACGCGGCGGAGGCCAGTTTTTGGTCTTCGCGCCGTAACGCCGCTCAGAAAGTGGGGAAAACAAACGCCTCAGCCCCTTCCCTCCCGAGCCCCAACGACGCACTCATTTTGGCCCAACTTCCCGGTGGGGTTCGGCTGGATTTCCATGGGCCGGTTGAAAGTTCCGTCATGCCAGTTTCTCCCAAAGAACATTTGGTTGGGGGGAAAATTCCTGTTTTTGAAAGGGATCTCCCCCGTTGGTTGGCCGATGTCATTGCGCCGTACGGAAACATGCGGGATGTGTTTTTGTCAAAACGGCCTGGCGCGCCTCTCGTTATCCAAATCCAAGATCTTCATGATTCGACCGAAGCCCAAAGGAACATTGCCGGTCTCGTTGAGGCGTTGCAAGATGAGCGAGGCGTTAACCTGGTGGGGTTGGAAGGGGCCCAGGGGGCTTTCGCCACGGAAGCCTTTCGATCGTTTCCCGACGCGGATATCACCAAAGCGGTGGCTGAACATTTTATGGAGGAAGGGTATTTAGGCGGACCGGAATTCGCGGGGATCACGGCCAAGCGCATGCCGTTGTTGTGGGGCGTGGAAGACATGGACGCTTACAAGGCCAACGTGACGGCGGTGAAGAATTCCGCTGCAAATCGGCCCGAGGTTGAGGCGTTTCTCCGAAAAGCCCGGGGGATTTTAGCGGATGTAAAAGACCAGCGGCTTTCGCCAAAACTTCTTGAATTTGACCGTCATCTGACCGGGTATCACTCTCGCAAGGAACCCCTGGGTGTGTACACACGCTATCTTTTGCGCTCTTCAATGCTGTCCCGGGCCCATTTCCCTAACCTTGTTTTGTTGCAGGACGCCCTTCACTGGGAAGATTCACTGGATTTTAAGCGGATTGAATCCGAGCGGGCCGTCCTTTTGGAGCGACTTGTCAGCGGGCTTTCGAAATCGAGCCTTACTCAACTGGTGGACCGGAGTGCGATGTACCGGTTGGGTCGGATTTCCTATGGAGACTACTACCGGTTCCTGCGTAAGCTATGTTCCCAGAGCGGAATCAATTTGGAAGAGTTTAGCCAGCTGAGCGCGTATGTTCGATACGTGTTGTTGGCCGAGAAGATTAATCGCAATGACCTGTTGACGGAACTGAGCACGTTGGAACGGTCGGTGCAGGACGGTTTGGCTGTGACGAACGACGAACGGCGCATCGTCTTGGCGGCGCGCCATTTGGCTCTCCTTGAACGGTTGGTTCAGCACGGATACACTCCCGCCGACTGGTTGTACCACATCACCCACGAAACGGAAATTCAACGTGTGGGGACGGTCATTCAGTCGTTGGCCCAGGAATCGGGATTGCCGGAAGCTTTAAGCCCCCCTGCGCCGGAGACTCTGAAGCCCTTTGAGGAATTTTGCCTTCAGGCGTTGGGTCGGAACGGGGCCCTGGTCCAAAACCTCATGGCCAAAATGGTCGCGGAAAAAAGCAACACCGCCATTTTGGTGGCTGGCGGGTTTCACACGGAAGGCCTGACCCAACTGCTCCGTCAAAAAGATATTTCCTACGCCGTCGTCACCCCGAAAGTGAACGGCACCCTGCCGGACGGCCACCGCACCCTGGAACTTTTAGCGCGGGATCCCGCGCCTTTGGAAAAGCTCTTTGCGGGGGAAACCATCAATATCCCCACGCCGCGGATGGTGGCGATTGGCAATATCTCGGACGCTGGGGATGGAAAAGGATTTGGATTGGCATCGAAACTCGCGACGTTACTTGTGGCGATTGTTTTGGGGTTGAGTGTCCAGTCAACACAGGTGCCCCTATCGACACCGGCTCACTTTCCTGAACAGATACAGGCGAAGGCTGTCCCTGTCCCTACGGGTGTGAATGTGTCCTTCTCTGGGGGGAATAAATTCTTTATTCCAACGGACCCGCAGTCCGGATTGCTTTCTGAGTATCAGGCTGATATTCCTGGGTATGGAAATGTTTCGGTGAGGCCGGTTCCTAAGTCTAGACCGTTGAAAGTCCAAATAAGGGATTCTTTTTCTTCCATGCGGGCGTGGCCCAACCGGTTGTCCACGCGTTTTGAACTGGGGTGGGAGTGGTTGTTGGGTTTCATCGGTCTTGGAACTATTCGGAGAGTGGGATTCGGTCAGACAGCGGATGCGGTCAGCCCTCCCCAGCCCGCCACCCGCGCGTTGGATACGACGGCGAAACCTCTCGCGCCGATGATCATGAGTATTGTGTCGATAGAAAGCCAAATCATGTTGGCCATGGAAAAACTGGAACAAGAGATTCCGCGGGAAGGGTTAACGCGAGAGCTTGTGATTCAAGGAATCACAGAAAAAACAATTCTTCGTGATATTCCTGAACATGTTCGTGGACCGATGACCGTTCACGTTGGTGAATTGTCTTTCGATGCTCAAGGTCGATTAACGAAAGAAATAGTTAATCAATGGTTGGCCGATCATCGGAAAATGAATAACCATCTAAAGAAATACATACTTCAAAAACCCTCAACGTATGAGTTGTTGGAGAGATGGAAAAATTCGACTGAGAACACGCTGAAAAACTTTTTGGGACGCCATGATATTTTCGGAACATCGCTTATAGAAGAAATCGGAGTCCTTTGGAATTGGGGTTCTGTATGGGAAGGACGTGTGCCGGCCGCGCTGGCTGGGGTGGGGCTGGGAATTCTTGCCATTGTGTTCTCGCTGACAATCGTACAGGGGGTGGGGTTGGCTGTGGCGGGATCTTTCATCTGGTCCATGGTCGGACCCCAATTGAAATTTGTTTTAGATCATGGAAGTGACCAAACCGACCTCCAGCGACGGGTCCGCATGGGCGGAACGTTCCTCCTGAACCTTGTGGCGGTTTCTGTTTCGGCCGTGGTTCTGTTTGTTGGATTTCAAGTTGGCGTGGATGGGACGCTTTGGGTGTTGGTTTCACTTTCTCCTGTTTTAGGTCTCGTTGGAGCCATCCTGACCCACGCGATCCTTGAAGTCCTCGACATCCTTCCTGACGCTTCTCCTCTCAGTTCAAAAACATTTGAGAATTTACCCGAGCACCCTTCCATTAATCAGGATCCTCTTGGGAAACCCTTAACGGGAGAAGAAGAAACGCAAGAACTTGTTGAAAAATGGGGTGGAAAAAGTATTGAGGCATTGGATGAAGTGTTTCGGGTTGTGGCGGATCATGACTTGGGAGGATCGGTTAACGATTTAACCAATAAACATTCGGTGGGGGTTTTAGGAGATTCTCGGTCCGTTGATGTGGTGAGTGCCTCCGAAGGCTTTTCGCCCTATTGGTGGCAACGGTATTGGATTAAAGAGGGTATCACCCAGGTGCAAGGAGAAATCAGAAAGGGCCCTGGTGGTGACGATTACAAAATGATTTTCAATGAGCGAGACTTAAAAAATGGTGGAAAGACTATCGAAGCCGCTTTGACGGAAGTGATTGATGCTGAAAACGATGTCATGCGCGACCAGTTTGCGTTCTACTCTCTGGAAGGACCTCAATTTGCAAATGGGAAGGAAGAAGAAACGGCTTATCTTGAAAAAATCGCCAATGCGTTTAAAAGTGAGATAGGGCCCTGGGGGAGGATGAGCATTGTGCGCCACGGGAATGGCGTAACGATTGCTGTGAAACGAGATTATCCGGGAGAAAATTTAAATTCGATTGAGAATCGCTTGGATAATCTCGGATCCTGGGAACGGTTGGACACCACCCGGCCGGGGTTGGGGTTGTTTACCTATTCCATGGGGGGGGTGCGTTTAGGGGATGTGGTTCGAAGGTTAACGGATGAATATCCGAAATTGCAATTACTCGCCGAGGACGGAACCCTACGCCCTGAAATGGTTCCGGTGGTGATGATGTGGGCAGATCGTTTGGCGGAGGATATGCTGGCGGTGGCCAAGGGACGGGGACGAAAACAAGTTTTTATCGCGAATGATCTGGCTGAAGTCTATTCCTTTGAACGGCCTGGCACAGTGAAGGAAGATAATATTAAACAGACCATGCAAGAGCATTCAGACCCGTCTCACGACGCTTTTAAGGTTCCTAAAGCCGAAGAATTTTGGAAAGGGTTAAAAAAAGAAGTGAGCGGCCATGTTTTGATTTATGAGGTAGCCCAATATCGGAAACAAGGACTTCGGTGGGGGGTGAACGCGACATCCGAATGGGTGTTCCGTCATTTACCCTCCGTCCTGTTTCGGTTTGTTCCGGAACGGTGGGTGCGTGGATTGGAAAAACGTATTCAATCCCGAGCGTTCCATTCCTGGCAGGGATCCGATCAACACGGGAAAGGGAACGACGCTATTAAAGCTCACCATGAAATGGTGACCTCCCTTGGTTCTGAGCCAACGAAACTCGGTCGTGCGGTGGACACGTTCTATTCTCTTTCCAGGGGCCCTCCTTCTATAGATCAGTTGGTTTCAGCGGCAGACACCATGCGGAATAAATTAGCGACACAACACCCGGACGAAAAAAAGAAGTTACAACCCTTTCACGTTGTTTACGATTTTAATTTGGGCGATTGGGCTGCCTTTTTAAGAGTGAATAGGACTGAAGACACCAATCCCAGTGATCGCGTTGGGCCCCGGTTGTCCCTTGAAGATGTGGCGGCCATGCAAAATGCGGTCGTCACCTATTTGGGCCGGCGTTATGGGGGAGAAATACTCTTAGAAAAACTCCGGGAGTTCTTTGTTGTTCAACCCAGCGAAGACGTTTTCCTGCTCTCCATGGATGTCAAAAGCGATCGCGCCAAAGAACGATTTAGAAAAATGGAATTGGTTTTCCGTAAGGCTCAGGCTGAAAATGCCAGGGCGGCCAAGCTTGTTTTGAACGCGCGGGCCCCCATTCGCATGGGGAGTTTCATCTTCTCGATGATGGCCAAAGGGGTGGAGCGGGTGATGAAGGTATCTCCAGCCCGGGCCAGGCAAATCGTTTCTGGGCGGTATGTTCAGTCGCTCCTGGTCCCCCTGGCAGAATTGCCTTTCCTTCCGTACCTTTCGGTGGGTTTATCCCTTTTGGTGGCTTCCGTTATGGGGCCTTGGGTCGGCGTTATTGCGGGATCCTTTCTGATGGCTCTCATCCATGGCAAACCTGTTATGACCCGGGGTCCCCCGAGTTCCCTCGTTGTCCCGAAAGACGATTTTGGTCGCCCCATTGAGTCTCAACAGACCATTAAGCAGTTCACGATTCGGTTTCTTGTTGCTTTGTCTATCAATACGTTTGCGGTTTTCGTGGGGGGATTGGATCCCACCCTTTTCTTTACGCCCCAATCACTTCCTCTTGAAAGCCTGAATTTACTGAACGCCGGTCTTACCGGCTATTTCTCCCACGCTCTTTACAACTTTGTTGTTCCGGAATCCTATCGGTTGAGCTTAGGGACAGATCCCAACGAAATAAGGGATATCACGGAGCGAGGTTCGATCGCTGAGCCAAACCGAACGTCAGCGCCCTCCCCAGAATTGCAGGCGCTCATTAAAAAAACAAGCGATGCCTCTTTCGATTGGCACGGTATTCAAGAAGAATTTGCCCAGTCGATTCAGCAACGATGGGGAGAGGAGGCGAGCCGGAGATTTCTTCGCATTGTCGATGGGCTTCCTTTTGTTCGACAGGACGCAAAGGGAAGTTGGGTGCCCGATCAACCCGAACTTTTTATGAAAGCTGTCGTGCAAGAATTACGACCTGTGTCCAATGCAAGGGATAATCGTTCGAGAAGGAAGGAGGATCGAAAGAAACGAAAAGGGGCGGACGAACGATCTTATCCGGGTGACGCTGATCTTATGGAGTATGTTTTTTACTTTTCCAGAAGTGTGGTTCAAGGAATGTTGCGGGAGAAGAGGGAGGCCTACGCGCGGAGCAAAACGATTGTTGAGCTGACGGAAGAAGAACAAACCATTGTCTTAAAAAGTGTGGCGGGGTTTGGCACATTGGCCGCGAGATTGGGATGGTCGACTATGGCCATCGATTTAACTGATGCGGGAATGGAATTATGGCGACCCCAGGATTATTACCTCACGAAGGCGAGTTATGACAAAAGAATGGGAACCGATGAAATGGGGAGAAATAAGATTGCGGAAAAGATCTTAGGGAAACTCAAAACGGTTCTTGGGAAAGATTATGAGGTCCTTCCTCGTTTTGATGGTTTTACGCTTTCAAAACCAGAGGCTTTTGTCACTGTTCGCGCTAAAGATATCTTTTCGTTAATGAGTAAACTGATGCGAGAAAAACGGAAGGGTCGAGACTATTCTCTCGATCATGTACAAGATCTATTTACGGCTAAAATTGTTCTCCCCAATTCCAAAGGACTAAGGGAGTGGGGCGCTGATGTCGCCGAGGTTGTTGAGAAAATTAATTCCGAATTGAAAACGACCAACATAGAAGATTACGATGTTCGTGACCGTGTGATGGGTGGAGCGACCTATGTGACGGTGTTGATCAGGATAAACGAGGGGTCTGAGGAGATTGAGGTTCCGTTAGAGTTGCAGTTCTTTTCCCATCGCCGCTACCGTTTGTTGGAACGAATGGCTGGGGTAGGCGGAAACAAAACGAAACCCTACTGGATTTATAAGGCATCGGATTTCTTCCGAAATATCTTTTCGGATGGAAAGGAAATTGTTTTGACGCCAAATTCCTATGTTTTGCAAGAAAATTGGCGGGAAAATATTTCGATGTTGGCCCAGGAATGGGACCAGGAAAATGTGGTTCAGGTAAAAACCGGTTCAGCTGTCAAATATGTGAGTCTTCCTAATCGCGGTGAGAAGGCGGCCACCTTTATTGATTTGGCCGCGATGAGTGGATTGATCAAATGGGAGAATAATGAATGTTTCGCGAGCACGCCATTCGTTGGGGGCAACGGGAATTTATTAAGCGCTTCACTAGAGAATCCTATTCCCCTGGGAGCAACCATTGAGTGGAAAACCCCCATTGCTCTCCCTGAAGCGAGTCGCGCCATCCTTCGTTTGCGAAGTTCCGAAAAAAAGACGGCGCATGACCTGACTTCCCCAGAAGAAAGGAGAAAGCATAAAGAAAAATTTGATTTGGCCTTTCAATGGTTGACCAATTCTTTATCTCGTTTAGTAAGTAGAGAGAGTCCTGGAATCTTAAATCCTCTATTTCTATTACATATGTGGAACCAACCAATGTTGAAACAAAAAGATTATGTGTCACAAATCTCCGATGGAATAAATGCTGAATTGGAATCCTATGCGAACCATCTCAACTTATCATTGGATGAATTTAAAACGTTGGTTGTAGGGGATCCCAAAATTATTATCCCCGTTTTTGGCCGATTTTCTTCCGACCCTGCCCCTGAAAAACACAGAGGGTATGAGCCTCCTGAACTTATTAAAGCGCGTGAGATAATTACTTCTTTCGTGGAGAGCCTTGTTGTTTCAACGGGGGGGCGGAACTTTGTTGCGTACGAAATTGGAGACCTTTTGGATTTGTTGGTTACGATTGGAGTTTTTAATCAAGAGCAGAAATCGCAATTTCAATATCAGATGTACGAAGGGTCAATTGTGACTTCCCAGGATAAAAACCAAGGATCTAAATTTTTTATTGATTCAAAGGATCGCCCTGGTCTTTTTAATCGAGTGATGAAAATTATTGTTGATAATGGTGGGAAATTAGTAAGGGCATCTTCTTCACGAGGTCGCAAAATCGCAGTTTTTGTCGCTGGGAATCGTGAAAATTTGGACTCGATTAATTCGGCACTTAAACAAATCCCCTTGAGAGGAGGGCATGTCTCTAAACGGGACCTTCAGGTTAAATTAGAAGTGGAATTTCCCGAAGGAAGACCCACTGAATCTTTGGATTTAACCTCTCTCACCGCGGCGTTATCGCGCTGGCTGGCTTCTTTGGGAGGGAATATTAATTCCCTTTCTGTTTCGACAGAAGATTCCGGCCCTTCAATTCAATTCATTGTTGACCTTACGGAAACAGCCTATGAACGTCTCATGGATATGGATGCTGAAGGGAACGAGCATTCCTCTCTGGTCCGAAAGGAATTGGATGCTGTTCAAGGAGATTTATCAATCGAATCAACCGAAATCGTGAATGGAGTGGCAGATCCGCTGGCTGAGGGGAAAGGAATTGGTGTTCTCAAGTCGCCGGAATCCCCAAGTAATTTGTATTCAGCGGCGTTTCTTTTGGGTGGGATGTATGGAAATGTCGTTCCAGTGGTTCTCGACCCTTTACTTGGTTTTGGAATTGTTTTTATGGTGGTGGCCAGTGTTTTGGTGTGGATGACTATTCACAAAAATGGGGTTTCAAAAGTATTCGGAGATGAGGAAATAACGAAGAGCGTGAAAAGGAAGAAAAATCCTCTGGAAAGTGTTTGGAAGACTTTTTGGTCTGCATGGGGTAACCTCATCCATGGGAAGCGATGGGTATTGGGGCTCGCCCTTATGGCTGTGCTCTTGGGATTTCCAATCGACGCGCTGGGGGCGGAGAGTTTGTCTGGCTTTGGGACAGGCATAGGGATTTTGCAAGAAGGGGGGGCTTTGGCGGGAGGGGGCCTTGGATTGGTTTTGATGGGGCTTGGGATTAAAAAAATCGGCAGGGACAGGTCCAAATATTTTGTTGGTTTGGGGGGGACGAACGGTGTCAAAGTCATTGAATTCGGTCTGGCAACCCATTTTAAATCATTGGTGTCGGATGGGGAGGTTGTGCGCTATGTGAGTTACTCCCTTCAGAATCCGGGGGATTCGGAAGCACTTATTGCTAATAAAGTCGGGAAAGAAAAAGCGCGACTCAGAGAGGCTTATTCAGTGGTGTCGGGGTATGAAACGATAAAAGATTTGAAGACCTTGGCTCTGGGATTGGACAAGATTGAAAAATCAAAAGTGAACGCCCAAGCCGCTATTGTGGATGTCCTCGATGGTTTGGGTGGAACGGCAGACAGCCATTTGAAGGCCGAAATCCAATCGTTTAAGAAAGATTTGTTGAACCATATGGCGGAGACCCATTCTTTGGAACACCTTGGTTTGAGTGACCAAGATCTTGAAAGGGCTATTAAACGTGAAAGGGAATTGTTGCTCCGTGCCATTGGGCGGGTGCAAGAACGTGTGGAACGACTTAAAAACACGCCTCTTCCCGAGGGTGCTAACGCGGAGCAAATTGAACAGCATCAACAGTTACTTGAATTAGCTGGGGTGGATGAAATGGTCCTCAAGGATCTCGAGAATGAAATTGGAGATCTCATTAAAAGCCGTAAGCAGTCGGCATTCGGCGCATTAAGACTGAAACTTAAAGGGATCGAGATTGAGCCGGATATGGAAGAGAAGTTGAAAGAAATGTGGAATCAAGAAAAAACATTGATTTTGTCCGTTATGGCTGAAACACATGAGCGGGTGCCTTCGGGTGAAATTGAAACGGAAGTCAGTCGCTTTAATGAGGCGTGGGGAAAAAAATCATTTAGCCCACATACAATGGATGGGGACACTTTAAAGAATTTCAATATTCAAGTTGTTGATCGAATCCGTGAGGGGTGGAGCGTTGAATCCGCGCTTCTTTTTGTCCAGGACACCTTTCATCTCCAAGGTCTCCGTGTTGGAGATATTGTCTCGGATCTGATCGATGGGCTTTCGTCATCGCCTTACGATACGGAAGCAGACAAGGTTGTCTTAATTGCTGAAGAAATTCCAACGCCTTTGGATTTAATCAAATTAATCTCCCGAGGCGTTCGAATCGTTGGAATCGTTTCACGGAAAGGGAACATCGGGTCCCATGTTTCTATTGTGGCCATTTCTTACGGTATCCCCTGCGTTACGGGTTTCCAGTCCGATAAGGTGGGGGATCGTTCCCTCGCGGAGGTTATTCCTTCCGGTGTCGTGATCGCTGTGAACGGAGCCAGTGGGCAGGTTGAAATTAATCCTTCGATCCAGAGAATTAGTGAATTGGAACGATTTCATCACGAACTCATGGCCAAAGAGCGGGTTTATTTTGAAGAGCGTCATGAAGCGGTGTCTGTCCCGATTTTGGCCAGCCCTGACGATCCCCATCAGGTTAAAGATGTGATTTCTTTAGGGGGCGCGGGTGTGGGGTTGATTCGTACGGAATTTTTGTTTGATAACGAAGAGTTTAGACCCTTAGATGAGGAGGGGAAACCGAACCCCCATTTTGAAAACTATTTGGTGGAGGAGTTTGAAAAAGCGGTGGGGGCGATGGAAGGAAAAACAATTGATATTCGTGTCGTTGACAATCAAGGGAAAGACGACAAGCCGTTGGCGGGGGTGAAACAACGGGATGGGGGGCAAACGGGAATTGATTATTTGCTTTATGATCATGATGGGCGAAAAGTTGCCCTTCAAGAAATTCGTGCCATTATTCGGGTTTATCAAACACGGAAGAATATTCGGATGTTTTTCCCCCTTGTGTCGACACCCGAGGAAGCGAGGGATATTGACAAACTGATTCAAGAAGCGGTGAAGTCTCTCCCTGTGGGGGAACGTTCCTCATGGGATATCCCTCCTGTGGGGTATATGATTGAGACCCCGGCCGGGGCGATCTCTGCTTCGACCAACCCTGGTTTCCTAAAAAAAGCGGCCTTTTTGAATTTTGGAACAACGGATTTAACAAAGTTCATATTTGGGAAAACAAGAAATGCGGAGTCCCTGGGAGGATTGCTTTCCACCAACCAGCCCATCGTTATTTCACATATGAGTAAAGTTCTGAAGGCGTTGAAGAATTCCCGGTCAACGATGGATGTGACATTGTGCGGTGCTCTGGCCACGTCCCGGGTGTTTTGGCCCATCGCACACATTTTAAATGAGTCCTACCCGATTCGTTTGAGTGTGGCCCCTTCCCGAATCCCTGAAGTTAAATACTATATGAGACGTGTCGGACAGGATAAAGAAGCGATTAAGCGAATAAAAAAACTTCTTGAAGAAGAGTCGACGACGCCAGAGCAATTGACTGCGGAATGTCAGAAACTTATTGATCGGATTGATAGGGAATCGAAAAATGAAAAAGCGTATCGTGATTACATGGAGAAATTACGCACGGACAATTTGAGGCGTGTCATTGGTGGTGCAATTTCCCTTGTCGCACTCCTCGGATTGGGAATGATCTTTGCCAGCGCGATTTGGACTGTCCCTTCCCCTGAAATGGTGGGGCTGGTTTGGTCTCAGGCGGGGGGCTTGTCGTTGTCTCCTCTGAGTTCCAGCTTTCTTGGTTTGGGTGTTCTTATGGGTATAACGAAACCTTGGGATTCTTTAATGGAAATATTCTATGGGGAAAATGTAGAAGAGGATCTTCCTCCCATCGTTAATAAACGGCGAAAAACAACTCGGTCTCAAAATAAGATTTCACGATTGCCGGGTTCTCGAGTTTTCCAGCCCACCCGAAATCCGGCAGCAGATTTCTTATTCTCCCATGTCGGAAAACCCCGTGTGGATGGGGCCGAGTTAATGGCTGGAATTAAAAAACGTCTTGGGAAGCCCCTTGATTCCAATGGGCTTAAGAATTTCTCGTTTTATGTTGCCTTGTGGTTAAAGCGTTACGAAAATCAAAATTCCACGGATCCGGTTCTTCAGCAGGCGATGGCTCTTCAGCAGTGGGCCGATACGTTGCGGTTGGTGGGGGAACTGCGTGATTTGACTGGGTCGATTAAGGATTCGCGCACGTCTGGAAAATCTTGGGTTCATGTTTTGGTGGAGAAAAAGAAAGACATTAAGAGAATACGGAACAACGTGGGAAGTGCGGCGTATTGGATGGGGGGGCGAGATTCCCGGAGCAATCAAAATCTTAAATTTGTTCAGTCAATTTTCGATATGTTTACATTAAGAAACCGTAATAAATCAGAACAATGGGACGAAGTTGACCGGCTGAATCGTCTATTAACCATTGCGCATGATCGTTTGGTTGATTGGGATATCGCAATACCCTTGCCGTCACGAGAATTTAAAGGGATTGCTATTGTCGATTTGGAAGTTCTGGGTGGGGGTGGGCAAACTCCTTCTGTTGGACAAGTTGCCCCTCGTGGCGGGGAGAGGAATTTCCGAGATCCTTTAGCTGTCGTCAGTGCTGTTTTTCTTCTTGGACTCTCTTTGTTGTTCATCCCTGCGGAGGCCATGGCCGTGGTGTCGACCGTTGATCCACTGGGTTGGGGTGTCGGTGACCCGCTGGGTTTAGCCTTTATGATGGGTGGTGTTCTTGGGGGGCTTGGTGTTTTTGGGCGACGGTCCGTGAGGCGCGCTTCAACACGGATGATGAGCGATGCCCAAATTAATGGTCGGATTCGACAACTGGCGGACCGATTAAACAATGAGGCATCGAACAAAGAGGACGCCTATCGTATGGGGCAAGAATTTGTTCGGGATCTGTTGTCCCAGGGACTCAGCGTTAATGATTTGGACGTTGTTCGAAATAAGTTGTTCCTGCTTGGAAACTATGTTCAATCAAGGGAGGATGAAAACCGTAATGCCCTCTTCCTTGCTACACAGCGAATTCGATTTCTTATGGAGGCCGCCTTCGTCTTAGTGGATTTACATGCCCGATTAGAAAGATATGGGAATTCCGGTGAATTGGGAAAAGGACCCAAGGTGGTTCAGAATCCTAAACCCATCAATGAAGGATTGAATGTTATTTCTGAAATGGGGAAAAAAGTTGTTCGGCAATTTAAAATTACAGTGGATGAACCTGAGAAAAGGCCAGAGGAAGTCAAACTAATTCAAGCTGAAATTGAAAGGGCTTTACATGGGTTGGTTGTTGTTAGTGCCTATGGGGATTGGACCAAGAGTGCCACCGGATTGTTCGGTTCCCATGATTTGTTCAGTTCTCTCTTGAAAATGACAGAGGCTCAAGAAACTCAAACAACGAAAAGAGTTGAAGGGTATCCGCTTCGTGTCGAGGGAAAGGCCGTTCGGTCGGAAGAAGAATCTTTATTGGAAATGCCTGAGCCTTACCTTCTCTCAGTTATAAGAAGAGTTTATTTGGCGGCTTTGAAAGCGGTGGAACCTGTCAATCCCTTTCAAGAAATTCTTTCCACTGTTTTGAAGGAAATTGGCGATGCCCGGCTAACAGAAGAAAATGTCCGAGTCCTTTTTGGTTTAAACGAAGCGCCCCGAAAAGGGAATCTGCGGACAAGTGGAATCCTCGTTTCTCGCTCAAAATCGGGTGGGGTTTTTGGTGTTTTGATTCGTTTGCAGAAGGCCCAACTTTGGACTGCCATGGATTCTACGGTTACCATGCGAAATAAAGACAAGGCCGCTGTGCAATTTGCTGGATATCGTCATACCATGTTGTATTCGGTCCTTCTTGCGGGGCTTGCCTTTGAGTCCGGCGTGTCTCAGGAGCGGATGGTACGCGAAGGGCTGGGTGAGGCGGGTGTTCGCGCGTTGTTTGAGCAGGGGATCTCTGCGAGTGAAATCAGGCGAATTCAAAGGGCCATATACGATGGAGTTACGGGTCTCTCTTTGCCCTTACGAGTCGTCCCGCGTCACGATCCCGTTCGTGCCGCCACGGAATCGGCTTTGGCTGATTTATTTCCATTGACTCCGGGACCGGCGCTCATGGATCTTATCCTTTTGCCAGATGAGGTTGAGGGAGTTCAACGTTCCCTAAAAGAGAGAAAAAATCGTTTGTCCAACCTTACGGCAGGGTTATTGGAAGGCGCCAAACAAACCAATGGAAAAGTTGGACCCGCGTTGGAGAAAGTGGTGACGGATAGCCACAATTCTCCCGAGGCCTTCCAACCTGGTCCCCTCGTCATGGCTCTTTCCCATCTGTTGCAGTCGAATAAGGTCTCTTTAGAAAGAGCGCGGGCTGTTTTTGCCAATCGAATCTTACAGGGGACCCAGAGGGGAACCCCGATTTCAGGAGAAGCGATTGGGCTCCTCATGGCGATGGGGGGAAGTCTTTTTGAGGGGGATCGTCGGTTGGGGCACGACGAGGAAGAGGTTTCTCGGGTGAGGCGTCTTTATCAAGGGTGGGATTTTGCCTTGTTTCTGGCCACTCTATCGGTGGACCAAGAATCCTTTGATTTGGATGCTTCTCCTGTTCAACAGGGATTAGAGGCGTTCAATCGGGTTCGCTCTCAGGCGTGGGGCTTACGGGATCGTCATTCGGCGCTCTCCGAAGCGTTTGGTAAAAACGAAGACATGCTGATTCATCTTTCTCCGGCCATGGCCCAAGGGAAACGGGGAGAACTGACTCCGGAAGATTTGACACAATTGGACTTTATTGACCAACTGGAACGTCGATTGGGTCAGGAGGATGAACGGGCTGAAGATTGGATTAAATCTGGAAAAAAGATTGGGTTTGCTGTTATCGATCCCCAGGGGGAAAGTTATCGGCAGGAAGATGTCATGGCCAATTTGGAAGCCCTCTTGTCAAAAAAAGTTAGAGGGAATTTGGAACATTTGAAACGACGCCCATTATCCTTTGGAGTTATTTCGGGGGAAAAGGCACAGGGTTCCGATCAGAACATTGTTTCGGCTAAAACTGAAATTGAAAAATTGGGTTTTGATGGGGCCGTCAGTATTTTTGCTTTGGATATTCCAGGGGTCTCTTGGGATTACACGGGGATGGACGAGCGAATTGTTTCATTGATCCTTGCTTTGAGCGGTGGACTCATGTGCCAAGTGAGCGCCTCGTTTACGGAATCCTTAAAGGCACAAAGGGCTGTGAAAAGAGCGGCGTAAAGCTATTTCGGTTGGTTTTCTTTCTTTCCGAAATCTTCCCTTTCCACTCACTCTCAAGTTTCTGTCATTAATTTCTTCTATGTTCGTCGGCTCCGAAATACAGCGGAATGAACCTTGAATTTTCTATTTTTGTGTAATATACTTCCTTTTATGGGGCATAAATGGAATTAGACAGGCTGTTTTCACCGCCTTCTCAGAGCTTTTTTCTTTTTGGGCCTCGAGGGTCCGGAAAGACCACTTGGGCGAGAAAGGTTTATTCCAAGGCGTGTTGGGTCAATTTGTTAGAGATGGACATGTTGCGGCGGCTTTCTTCTCGACCGGAAGGGCTTAAGGAGATCGTTATTCCCCAACCCATGGGGGCGACGATCGTGATTGATGAGATTCAAAAAATCCCCGCTCTTTTGTCCGTGGTTCACGATTTGTTGGAACAGGAAGTTAAACGGGGGTGGCAGTTTGTTCTAACCGGGTCCAGTGCCCGGCAACTTAAACGTGCAGGGTCGGATTTGTTGGCGGGCCGCGCCATCACGCGGACGATGCACCCGTTCCTGGCGGTTGAACTGGGGGAAGCGTTTAATTTGGATAGGGCTTTGGAGCAGGGATTGCTCCCAGTCATATGGATGGCGGCAAACCCATCGGAATCCCTCAAGTCCTACATCGGGACCTATGTCCGCGAAGAAGTTCAGGCCGAGGGATTGGTTCGGAATCTGGGGAATTTTCACCGTTTTTTGGAAGCCATCAGTTTTTCCCACGCTTCAGTCCTGAATGTCAGCAATGTTGCCCGAGAATGTGAAGTGGAACGGAAAACGGTTATGGGTTATGTGGACCTTTTGGAAGATTTGCTCTTGAGCGTGCGGCTCCCGGTGTTTACGAAGCGGGCCCGTCGAAAGATGTCGGATCACCCCAAATTCTATTTTGTCGATTCCGGGGTCTTTCGTTCTTTGCGTCCCGCAGGGCCACTGGATTTAGGGGGCGATGTGGTGGGCGCGGCGTTAGAGGGGCTTGTTTTTCAACATTTAAGGGCTTGGAAGGCTTACGGCGCGAACGATCAATCGTTTTTTTATTGGCGGACCCAGGCTGGGGTGGAGGTTGATTTTGTCATTTACTCCCCTCAGGGACTGTGGGCGATCGAAGTAAAAAATTCTTCCCGGGTTCGTTCCCAGGATCTCCGATCGCTCAAATCGTTCAAAGAAGACTATCCCGAAGCGAAAACCTTTCTCCTTTATCGGGGAACGGAACACCTCATTGTTCAGGGAATTCCATGTCTTCCGGTGACCGATTTTCTGAAGAAACTTCTTCCCTCTAAATCTCTGGATGACGTTGTTCCTCTGTAACCGAGCGATTTCGGTGGGTCTTCGGGGGCGCGGTTGGATTTTATTATTGGGTTTGTTTTTTTGTGGCGTGGGGGGGACGGCCTCGGAGTCGGTGAAGTATGTTGCGGGGGGAGATTATTTTTCGGTGGTTCAGCGGGAGATGGCTCGGGCGCGGTCTTCGGTTTCTGTTTGTCTTTACCTTTTTTCGTTTCGGCCAGAGGAATCGGATTCGCCGGTGTTTGAATTGGCGGAGTCGCTTGCGCGGGCCCATGGGGCTGGGGTGAAGGTTGAGGTTCTTTTGGATCAGAACTTCAACTTCGTGGAGGGGGAACCCTTTAACCCCTTTGAGGGGAAAAATACCGCGGCCTATACCTACCTGAAAGCCTTGGGAATTCCTGTTTCTTTCGACCGAGCTTCCACCTACACCCATTCTAAAGTTGTGGTGATTGATGAGGAGACCGTGATTTTGGGGTCTTCCAACTGGTCTTACTCGGCGTTGACGAAGAATCTCGAGGCCAATGTGTTGATCCGATCCACGACTGTGGCGCGGGCGGTGCTGGACTCTTTCGCTGAGATCCCTCGGGAGGAGCCCCTGTGGGGGGAATTTGAGGGTGGGGTGGACGTGCCGGGGAAATTTCTAGAAGATTCGGATTTGTTGGGGCGGATGATTTCTACTCCTGACGAACGGGCGTTTGATGCTTATCTTTTTATCCTTCAGCAGTCTTCGACTTCTTTTCGTCTCAACTATGAAGAAATGGCCCAGGCCTTGGGGATTGGGCACATGGACCGGTTCGGGTATCGTCGGCAAATTAATCGGATTTTGCGGAAGCTTCAGAAGAAATACGAGCTGATTCGGTTTGCGCCCCATTATGGTGAGGATCCGATGATTGAGGTTCTTCCTTTGATGGAGGGGGATCGTTCCGTGCGGGTGCCGGGGGGATATTGGTCCTTGGGGTGGGATCGGCGGCTCTCTTTTGCTGGGAAATGTTTTTTCCTTGTGAGTCGGTATGAGGCGGCTGTGTCGACCCTGCGGCCCCGGTGGTCGGTGGCCCAATCCACCTTGGCGCGGCGCTACGGGGGGCGCGCTCCTTTTTGGGGGCAGGGGGTGACGGATCTCCGGCGATGGAATTTGTTGGAAGTGGAATACGCTCCCTACGCTTTTGATGGGACTTCTCCCCGGAAACCTACCTTGTATACTCCTAACGCGCTTTATGATCCGCTGGTGTTGGATCAAAAGTTTCTCGCTCTGGAAGCCACTTATGGGGGGGAAGCGGTGGACCGGGCTCGGAATGCCGCGGCGGTGGTGTATGAGGATAAGGACATCCGTGGGATCGAAGAGCTTTTGAAGCTGGGGACCCGATACGGGTGGACGCGCGTGGATGAGGCCCTGGAGATTGTGCGGGTTAAAAACCCGGACAATCCCCTTAGGACCATGGGGTATTTGATCGGGGTTGTGCGGGGGTGGGGCACGTTCCCGTGATGGGGACCGTTCTTTTAAGGGTTAGCGAGTGGTATGATCTCACTTAGAGGAGCCCCTTCTTTTCGAACCAGGCGCTCTTTAAGGAGAAAACGATGAAATTGATCAGCAAGACAATGGCAACAATGGCAATTCTGGGTTCAGTCCTTGGAGTGGGATGTCAAAAATCACAATCTCCCGCGGAACAGATGCAGGGTCACCCGACGACGGCGGAACACGCAATGGAACATATGACAGTACATCCAACGGAACCTGCGACGGAGCACCCCTCCTCTGAACACCCGAAATAAGAGGATGGCTCACGTGCCTCTTCAGTGGGCAATCGCTTTAGTCGTGGCGAGCCTTCTTACAGCTTGTGGGCAGAATGCGCGGAGCGGGGCCTCAAAAGGCCCCGCTCCGTCATTAGTGAGCGCGGACATTCAGGCGGGGATTGAAACGCATATCGAGAACGAATCCCGCCGCGGGGGGGGCGTGTTTCGGTTAAATCACGGCGACCGCGAATTGCAAATGACGTTGGTACGTGTTCACACCGAATATTTGGCAAAACTTGGACCTGAGCGGCATTTCGCCTGTGTGGACCTGGCCGACGAGAAGGGCGATGTTTACGATGTGGATTTCTTTATGGCTGGGAAACCTGGCCGCATGACGGTGACGGAAACCACGGTCCACAAGTTAAACGGACAGCCTTACTACGTGTGGGAACAGGACAAAGAAAAGAATTGGCATCGGATCCCCGTGGAAAGAGCTTCGGAAATGGATTTTGGCGTTCTCCGGGGGACCGATTCATTCCACTTTACCTACGCGGGCGTATTGCCTGCCCTGGATGGTCCTGCCCGCATGTGGATCCCCGTGCCGACAACGGACCGGTTTCAGAACGTGGAGTTGCTTTCGCTTCAAGCCCCGGGGCGTCAGACCTTTACCCAGGATTTGGATCACGGCAACCGCGTCCTCGTTCTGGATTTGGACCCGGGAGACGCGGGTAAACCCATCGATATCCGCTTTGCGGTTCAACGATTTGAAAAATCCGCCTATTCGGCGCCATCACCGGAGGCTCGGGATCTGGCGCCGGAACGGCTTGTCCCGAGCGATCCCATGTTTAAAAAAACAGCTGAAGAGGTTCTTCAAGGGAAAAAGGGGGAGCTGGTCCGTGCGCGGGCGCTCTACGACCATGTGATTGACCGGATGCGTTACGCGAAATCGGGGGAGGGGTGGGGGAAGGGGGATGCTGTTTACGCCTGTGACTCCCGGTCCGGCAACTGCACGGATTTTCATGCGTATTTTATCGCCTTGGCTCGGTCTGTGGGGATCCCGGCCCGCTTCGCCATCGGCGTGGGAGTCCCCTCGGAACGGAACGACGGAGGCATCGATGGATACCACTGTTGGGCGGAATTTTACGCGGACGGAAAATGGTGGCCCGTGGACATTAGTGAGGCTGACAAGTATTCGGCACTGGCGACCTATTATTTCGGGCACCATCCGGCCAACCGCTTGGAACTGAGCCGGGGTCGGGATTTGAACGTGGACCCGGCCCCCGCCTCCGGCCCCATTAACTTTCTCGCTTATCCTCTCCTGGAAGTGGCCGGAAAACCCGTGACCGTTCCCGTCCAATTCTCGTTTGAACGGACAAAGGTTCGCACAAAACAATAGTTATTGTCGCTAGTGATTGTGAATGTTAGCTAACACTCAAAACTCGTGATGAAATTTCTCTGCTGAGCCCCAGGTTTTTGGTCTACGGGAAGGGGAACACTTTGTCCCTCCGATTTGGGACCGGCCCGCAATACTTTTGTCAACAACATTCCCTCTCCCTCCCCTCTCCCGCCAGCGGGCGAGGGAAACAGTTTCAAAGGGCTGAAGAGGCGTTAAAAAAAAGGCTTGATTTGTCGAATAATGGGCTATGCAATTTCTTTTATTGGCTATAAACTATTATTACCTCTTCCTCCTCCGAGGTTTTTACTGCTTCCTTGGGAGGCTCCCAGGATGACTTGGGTAGGAAAGGGGTGTCCAAGGGGAATGGAGAAATGATAAATAATCAACCTCTCATTGTTCAAAGCGATCACGGCATTTTGGCTGAAACCGATCATCCCCTTTATTCCGAGGTTCGGGAGACGTTGGGGCGGTTTGCGGAATTGGTGAAATCGCCGGAACATATTCACACCTATAGGATCACCTCTCTTTCCCTTTGGAACGCGGCGGCGTTAGGGATGACGGCAGGGGGGATTAAGGGATTTTTGGTCGCCCATTCCAAGTATCCGTTGCCGGGAAACGTGGTTTCGGAAATTGACCATGTGACCGCGCGGTATGGGAAAATTGAACTTCATGCGACGGAAGACCCGGGGGTATTGAGGCTCGCTGTGTTGGATCCCACCATTGCGGCACAGGTGGCGAGACATCCGAAAGCGGTGGAATTTATTACCCCCAGGGGGACACCGGGGGAGTTTTCTTTGCCGCCTGTTCACCGGGGGACGATTAAGCAAGTTTTAATCAAGATAGGCTATCCCATCGTCGATTTGGCCGGATTTATTGAGGGGGATGAGCGGGCCCTGGCCCTTCGGCCCGTGACCTTGGGCGGAATCCCGTTTACTTTGCGCGCTTATCAGGAAGAGGCGGTGGCTCATTTTTACCAGGGGGGGACCGTGCGGGGAGGCAACGGGGTGATCGTATTGCCTTGCGGGGCCGGGAAAACGGTGGTGGCTATGGGGGTGATGGCGCAAATTCAACGGCGTACGTTGATCTTGTGCACATCGGTGGCCGCGGTTCACCAATGGATTCGGGAGCTGTTGGACAAAACTGATATTCCCCCCGAAATGGTGGGGGAATACACGGCGGCCAATAAAGAGATTCGGCCCATTACGGTGGCCACGTATCACATTCTCACTTATCGGCATCCCAACGATTTTGATTTGAAATATTTTGACCTTTTTAACGCGCAGAATTGGGGGCTCATTATTTATGATGAGGTTCACCTCTTGCCGGCGCCCATCTTTCGTCTGACCGCGGGGTTGCAAGCCCGGCGCCGGTTGGGGTTGACCGCCACGTTGGTGCGGGAGGATGGCAAGGAAGACGAGGTGTTCTCTCTCATTGGGCCGAAACGCTATGAGGCCCCTTGGAAAATTTTGGAGAACCAGGGGTGGATTGCCGAGGCGATGTGTCACGAACTGCGGGTGCCCCTGGATGAAAAACATAAAATTATTTATTCCTCATCGGATCAGAGGGTGCGGTTTCGTTTGGCGGCGACCTATGTGGGGAAGACCCCTGTCGTTAAACAGCTGTTGGCCCAGCACGCGGGGGAACCCACGTTGGTCATTGGGCAATATTTGGATCAACTGAAAGGGTTGGCGAAAGAACTGAAGTTGCCTCTGATCACGGGGCAGACCTCCAACAAACGGCGGGAGGAGCTGTACGAACAGTTTCGGACGGGGAAGATTTCGGCCATGGTGGTGTCGCGGGTGGCGAACTTTTCCATTGATCTGCCGGAGGCGCGGGTGTTGATTCAAGTTTCCGGCTCGTTTGGGTCGCGGCAGGAGGAGGCTCAGCGGTTGGGCCGCATTTTGCGACCGAAAGCGGGCGGGGGGGCGGCTAACTTTTACACGGTGGTGGCCACGGACACGGTGGAGCAAGAGTTTGGCCTTCACCGGCAAATATTTTTGGCGGAGCAGGGGTACCGTTACGCTGTGCGAGATATTGAAATCGGGGGGGTCCCTTGTCCCGTCTAATCGAAATCCTTCAGGGGTATCCCCCAGAGAAAATCTCCGAAAAGATCGAGCAATTAGGTGGGCCGCCCGCGCGTCCTTTTGAAATGCCCACAGAGAGAATTCATGTGTTGGCGAATATCTTACTGGATGGGGGGCAGGTGAGGTCGGCGATCGGTTTGATGAAGAAAAAAGAATCCGACGTTTTTGGCTACATCACGGCCCAGGGGGGGCATGTGAAGGAGGAGGAGGTGGAGGCCCTTTTCCCGGGTGGGCGGGAGATTTTAAAAGGACTTATTAACTCGTGTTTGGTTTTTGAAAACCCTTCGGTGAAAATGAAAACCGGGTTGAATGTGGTTTCTGTTCCGGATGAATTTACACGGGATTCTGACAACTTGGTAGGTGAGGATACGCTGGGGGCGCTACTGCTTGCCCAGCCGTCGAAATTCCATTCGGTTGTGGCCACTCGCTACGCTTTAGATCGGAAAGGGGGGTCTGTGCTTTTTCATTCCCTCCAGATTAAAGAAAAAATATTGACACCCGGTGTGGCGCAGGCGGTTGTCCATGAAATGTCGACCGAAGAAAGGGCTTTGTTTGACAAGGCGTTGGGCGCCGATGGCATTCTTCAACCCAGTGATCTCGGGCCTCTGTGGCGGGATGTTGTTGAATTTCAGTATGCGATGAGCTCTCGGACGGACAACGCCATTCAACGGCTCTATTCCCGGGGAATGCTTTTTCCCAATCGGCCATCCTATCCCACTTATTTGGTTGTTCCTTCGGATGTGGTGGCTTTGTTGCGCCCACGGCGCGAACTCACGGGGCCCATGGCCCCCGCCAAGGATTCGCCCGTCCACCTGCGCAGTTTTGGATTGCGGTTATGGGGGGATCTTCGGGTTCTTCAGGCGGCGCTGGTCAGTGAAGCGATCAAGGCCACTCAGAAAAGGTTACCCGAAAAGAGGGGGATGGTGTCGTTTTTAAAAGCGTTGGGAGTGGACGAAGTTGATTACGGGTTCTTCCTTTATTCGAATGGGCTTCACCATGTCGACGGTCTGGGATCTCCAACAGAAAATGTGAAGAAGATCGTTCAGCGGTGGGTGACGTCGTGGGACTATGTTGAATCGTCGCCCCAGCGGTTTGGGGTAGCGGCGAGCGAGATGGACCCCTGTTTGCCCGATCAGAGGCGTCTGGTAATGAATGCCTTGAAAGATCTGCCCTTGGAACAGTGGGTTTCGTTTTCGGAGTTTACCGATCGAGTGGAAACGCCGAAATGGAAGCGCCTGTCCCTTCAAAAACATGTGCCCTTCTACGTTTTTTCCGAGTCTCAAACGAAACCCAAGGACAGTCGTGCCGTTCTCCATGTCATTGTTGCTGAAAGTTTGGTGTGGTTGGGTTTGGTTGAGATCGGATGGAGGCTTGGCTCGAATGGAAAGCGCGGAATTACGCATATACGGTTGACCCGGTGGGGGCAGTTTTATTTGGAAAAGACTTCTGGGGCCTTTTCAGGTTTAGAGGTTCCGCCGAAAGAAGACAAATTCGCGGTTCTTCCTCATCTCGATATTTCGGTGCCGCCGGGATTGAAAAGAACTTTGTTGGCCAAATTATTTGGGGTTGCCGTTCTTTCGGGGCCCCATACGTTTACGTTGACAAAGGGTTCCATAGCGGACGCTATGAACGCTGGACTGAGCCCCACGAACATCTTGGATTTCCTTAAGGAAAACTCGAAAACAGGGGTGCCCGATGCGGTTCATCGTTTGTTGGGGGACATCGGCAAAAAGCATGGTCAGGTGAAGGTGGGAGTGGCTGAAACGTATGTGACGGTGGAGGATCCTTTTTTGGTGCGGGAGATTTTAGCCAACAGAGCTTTTCAGCGAATGGGACCCCGCGCGGTCGGTGAACGGGCTGTCCTTTTCTTAAATGGAAATCCCAATCAGGTGTTAACTCAACTAAAAAAAATGGGACATTTTCCGGTTTTTGATAAAACAGAAAATATCTAAGCTCAGGTGATTCTGGGGTCAGGTCTTGAATTGGTTGTTAAAGATGTTTGCGATCAGGGATTGAGCGTGTTTGGCGAAGGTGGGGTCAGTTTGAATCTTTTCGGTTAGGCGTATTCCGGCCGCGGAGACGGCCGAATAGGTGGATTGGACCGCTTCCCCAATGGCCTTAAGCGCGTGCCCTCCCGGGCGGCGGCAGAGGGCCATGGCCACCATGCGGGGAATGCTCTCGTCCCTTCGGCCTCGACCACTTCGAAACAATTCGTCAACGGGCAGACCATACGCTTCCGCCACTTTTCCGAATATCGTTGTCATGGGCACTTGTTGGTGAAGGAACTTTTTTTCGGGAATCTCCGGATTGTTCGTATCGTCGTTGGATTCTGAGGGCAACTTTTTTCGAAAGGCTTCGTCTCCTAGGATGGGGCCTTGTTTGGGCTTTCCGTAAAACTCTCTTGTAAGCGCATCGACCCCCGCTGAAAGAAATTTCGCATAGCTTTCTTTTGCGGCACCTCTTTTTCCGAAATATTCCAGAGTGGCATTGACCTTAAGCCAGGGGGGGGCTTTCACATCTTTTGAGAAATAACGGGCGCTGGACCAGGGATAATTGGAGGGGTCCGTTGTCGTTTTTGATTCCACGGGGTTCAGGTGAATGTACCGGCTCACTTGGGTCAAATAGGTGTCGGCGTCCACCAGGATGGCTTTGTATCTTCCCCGAAATAAGGGGCCATCCAGCCGATGGCGGAAATTAAATCGTTGAGTATAGACCCCATTCAAATGGCGCATGGCTTGCCCGAGGTTTCCGTGAGGAGTATGAATCAAGAGGTGATAATGGTTGGTCATCAGGCAATAGGCATGAACTTCAATGTGGAAAGTTTCAACGATGTCGTTAAGGAGGTTCAGAAAAGTCGTTCGATCTTTATCATTGAGATAGGTGGGTGATCGTCGGGCGCCTCTGTTCATGACGTGATACCACGCGCCAGGGAATTCAATTCGAAGGGGGCGGGCCATGACCCACTTTAAAATTTCATGAATGGAAAGTCAAGACTTGACCCCACATTCACATTCACATTCACATTAATTCACAAGATTGTTACAAGCTCTTAAGATGGTCTTTCGAGGGGATAGTTATACTGATTGGGTGATCACTAAACTTTCTACTCTTGTGGCTCTTTTCAGTATGGCCAGTCAGTGTCTTTTTGCTTATCAACCGGGAAATAGTTTTTGGGTGGAACGACGGCGAGCGGCTCGGCCTTCTGGAACCACTCTCCTTGCGTCCCTTCCTTCAGCGCCCGAATCCCAAGGGATGAGCGGATTGGCTTCCCGGTATTCCAAGGGAACTGTTGATTCGGCGGTGATTTCCTCCTCCCTGGCTGCTTCTGTCCCCAAAGATTTTTTAAAAGGTTATGAAAAGATCCTGGCCACCCTTTCTTCTGCTCATGGGATGGTTCGCAAAGTCTCTTTTCCTGAAGGGCGAACCCGTCACGGGCCTCTGGTCATTCATATTCAAGATGTGCACGCCAATCCGGAAGCCCAATGGAATATTCGAGAAACGGTGCGCGCTTTGATGGAGGCGGGGCTCATTGATCTGTTGGCCCTGGAAGGGGCCACAGGGGACATTGATCTTCAACCCTTTGTGGAATATCCGGACCGGATTCCAATAGATAAAACGGCGGAATTTCTTCTCCAAAAAAACAAAATTTCTGGACCGATTCATGGAGCTCTCACCTTTCAGGGGAAATTACCCCGCATCCTTGGCATCGAAGATCCGGTTCATTATGACGCCAATGTGCAAGCATACCGTGATTCTCTCGTGGGACGAGAGGCGATTGTTGACAAGTTGCACAGCTTCGAACGCGCTGTTAAAGAGCAGAAACAGCGGGTTTTTTCTCCCTCCCTATGGGCCCTTGACCAAAAGATAGGGGAGTACCGATCCGGAAAGGTGCCCCTTGGGGACCATGTGCAACTCCTCCAAGATCATTTGGCAAAAGAAAAAGAGTTTCCGGAAATCAAGGCGTTTAATGTGGCCTTGGACATGGAGCGATCCCTAAACATTAAAGAGGTGGAGCGGGAACGCGCCGCGTTAATAGGAAAACTGGCCGCTCTGCTCACAAGCGAAGAATCCCAATCGCTCATCTCTGAAAGCATTGCCTACCGCTCTGGCCAGGTTCGCTATGCCGTGTTTTACCGCCATTTAACCTCGGTTTGTCAGAAGAAGGGAATAAATCTCTCCCATTACCCAGTCCTGGATACCTATGTGCGCTACGTTCTCCTCTCCGATGGGATTCAAGTCGAACGCTTGATAGAAGAAATTGGTGTTGCGGAGAAAAAAATTACCTTTGATTTGGCTCACTCGGAGGAGGAACGGGATCTCTTGGCCCTTTCCCGCCAAGGGTTTTTGACCCGGAAGTTAGTGGAATTTACCCTCATTCCTTCCGAATGGGAAGAGTATTCGTGTCACTTGAGACCGCTAAAGTTTACGACGGAGAAAAAAAGGGGATTCCAGCTCCCCTCCGTGGGAGATGGTGCTGAGAAGCTGCGGATAAGGGGAGGTTTTCCTTCGCTAACATTCCCTCTCTGTGCAACCCGGGGGATAGGTAACACTTTAGACCGGGTACATGGGTAACAGTTTTACCGGATCGCAGCGTTGTAATC
>JAEURZ010000011.1 GCA_016788905.1 Elusimicrobiota bacterium | reverse complement strand
GAACGTCGTCGGCTGGTCCACCATCTCCCCAACGTCCACGATCTCGTTCCGGTTTGTGTCCGTCCATACCTCGCTGTTTTGGTCCCCCACCGTTGACCCCACAGCGCCCACCAACTGGCCTTTCTCGTTAAAGCTGTAATTCACCGTCGCCACGCTTCGGCTGTACCCATGGGCCCCCGTGTCCGTCATCTTCGTGAACACACCGTTCACCACGGTGGCTCCGTAGCTTGTCGTCACGCTCTTCACCACCTGCGCCTGACCCACGATCACCCGATACGTATTCTCCACGCTGAACGTCGTGGGTTGGTCCACCATCTCCCCAGGGTCCACGATCTCGTTCCGGTTTGTGTCCGTCCACACCTCACTGTTCTGGTCCCCCACCGTTGACCCCACAGCCCCCACCAACTGCCCTTTCTCGTTAAAACGGTAATCCATTGTCGTTACACTTCGGCTATACCCATGGGCCCCCGTGTCCGTCATCTTCGTGAACACGCCGTTCACCACGGTCGCCCCGTAGCTCGTCGTCACGCTCTTGACCACCTGCGCTTGCCCCACGATCACCCGATACGTATTCTCCACGCTGAACGTCGTCGACTGGTCCACCATCTCCCCAGGGTCCACAATCTCATTGCGGTTTGTGTCCGTCCACACCTCACTGTTCTGGTCGCCCACCGTTGACCCCACAGCCCCCACCATCTGGCCTTTCTCGTTAAAACGGTAATCCATCGTCGTTACACTTCGGCTGTACCCATGGGCCCCCGTGTCCGTCACCTTTGTGAACACACCGTTCGCCACCATCGCCCCATAGCTCGTCGTCACGCTCTTCACCACCTGAGCCTGTCCCATTAAAATGGTGTAAACATTGCGGGTCTCAGATGTTGTGCTCTGGGTGACCCAATGCCCCTGTGTTTTGTCATCAGCACTGTCAATTTGTCCGTTCCCATCCGTGTCTCTATTGGACCAAGAATGGGAAGTTTGATAACCCATTCCCACACCAGTTGCCGCGTTAAGAAGGCCAACAGAATCGTAGGAGTATAAAGTCCTTGAGACATTAAAGTTATAGCCTTCTGCGACAGGGTCCCCAATCTTATTGAATACCGTGTTCGACCGGTTTGCGGCCCAGCTCTTTGAGAGCGAGACAGAAACTTGAGCCAAACCAAAAAGCACCGTAAACGCGCTTACCGCATTGGATAGGGTCGACTGAGGCAAAAATGTGCCTTTTGATTTATCATCTTCCTCAGTAATTAGACCGTCCCCATTCGTATCATCCTGCGACCACACGTGAACGGTCTGGTTACTAAATGTCACAGCGGATGATCCCACCAATTGACCAAGGGCATTCGTTCTATTGTGCGTTGTCGTTACACTATGGTTAAAGCGATGGTCACCTGAATTCAGCCTATTTCCCGTTTCGAGATCCAAGGCATCCGTGACCGAAACAGACTTAAGAAGACGCGATTGCCCATTGATGATTTCATAATCTTGATCGAGGGTTCCTTCCGTTCGAGAAACAAAGACTTCCTCAAGAGAAGTGTCGCCAGGCAAAGTCGCCACATCCGTAAATCCGACCTCTGTATTCCTGAGGAGACCCGTTCCCTGAGCACTTACAAGCGCCCCTGAAACCTGATCATAGAGGTTGCTAATGGTTAAATCCTGATGTGAAGTCCCCCCCGATACCGTGACCGTATCCGTAATGGCCCGAGAACGACTCAGTTTTGTTTGTCCATTAATGACGACAAAAAATTGCTCTTGTGTTCCAGAACTGGTGGCCACATCCACCGGCTCCATTTGCACAATCCCATCCGGCGGAACATCCGTGTCTGTCAATCCTTTTGTGACCCCCCCCGTAACGCCAGAGGAACCGGATCCGATCAGACGACCATCGTTGTCGTATTCAAAATACGTCGTCATGGTTTGATTCGACGAACTTCCATTGGCTTGCAACACCCCCCCTTTAGTGACGGAAGAGGAAAGCTTCGCCTCCCTCCCGATGATGACGTAAGATTGGATAATATCCCCATAGGAGCGAGCGGAAACCATAACACGCGCCGACGTTTCTGTTCCATCCCCATTCATATCCACCCACACCATTTCCCCAGGATTAACAATTCCGTCAACCCGTTCAGCATCGATCTCATTGTCATCAATCAACCCGTCAGAGTTAGCGTCCACCCAACCGTCCCGCCACACATGCTCCTCATCACTCAGCCCGGATTCTCGCCCATCGTAATACCCAGCCCCTTCTGAAAAAACGAGAGCCCCTTCTTCCCGATAACCATTCACAGTCGTTATCACGGTATGGTTGTCCGAACCATCCATATTTTGGAGGAAACTCTCTCCGACCGTTGTCATCGTCTTTAGTTCCCCATTAACAGACGACATCAGCTGATGGGTTTTCCCATGGGTTAGATTGCCATAGCCATCATCCGAAACACTGTCAGAAACGCCGTAACCCGCCATCGGCCGCCCCTGATGATCCGTTTGATAAAAAGTTGAGGCAAACACGAATGAACCCGTTCGCCCCGGGACCTCTGTCCCTGAAGACTCTTGTAGGGATTCCTGAAACATCATGTCCAACAACCCATTCTTGGCTCCGTAAACCTGGCGATTTTTCCCTGTTATGGGAGGAGGGGCGACGCGGCGGTCCACCGTTCCGTCTTGGTTGTCGTCCGTCCACACTTCGACCGGGTAGGTCGTGCTGGATCCCAGCGTTTCCGCTCCAAGCAAGAGGCCGGTTGTTTCGTCATACCGATAGGTCTGCGTGTCTTCCGAAACGGTACGAGCGCCATCCAACATACTGACCGCCCCTTCGGTCTTTTGGGTTAAGATTTGTCCTTTGAGGTTGTAGGCCAATTCAACACGTGTTCGCTGCTCTTCAATCCCGCGCTCGAAATCTTGCGTAAAATCTTCATAGGCGATCATTTGCCCATTGTCGTTGTATCGAATGTTCAACCGAAGAATCTCCGAGACCCTGTTCAAATTGACGCGAACGCTCGTCTCGACCAACCGGCCACTCGTAAACCATTCCCAAAAAAGAAGTCCCGCGGCTTCCCCGGTCCGGGCTTCTTCGGCCTGAAGCGCGTCTTTGAGGGACAAGGCGTCCAACGATTTTCCATCAAACAGGAAGGTCCGGCTCTCCATCGACCCTCCCTGACGAATTTCAGTGATGGTCCCAACCCGGCGCCCCCGCTCATCGTAGGCAACCTCCTTCGTGAGGGTGGTGGTTCGTGACCCGTCGGAATAATAACTGGTTTCCTCTGACCCCATCACCCGATTGAGACTGTCATAAACTATATTTTTAGTTTCACTGATCACGGTTTCATCAACCGGTACCGATCGCGCCACTCGTGAAATAATGTTTTCTTCAACCAAATCCCCCAACGATTTCCCGGAATTTAAGTTGAGTAAGGCCGCCTGCTGAAGAGGGGTCAAGTCGGCCCCGCCTTTCTGAAAGAACACACGAATTTCATCCCCAGTTTTGTGAATGACGCTTAAGGATTCCACCATCCGGCCAAATCGGTCGTAATGAATATTGTTCGTCAGGGTTGTGAGAGTCAATCCATTTTGGGTTGTCACGTCCCGGTTGGCAATCATTTGTCCCAGACGGTTGTAGGCAATACCGTCACGAATCACCGTTTGAAAATCGTCATAATTCACACCCAATCGATGGATGTCGGAAATGGTCTTGATCTGTTGGCCCAAGGCATTGTAATCGATGTCGTGAACAAAAGTTTTAACCAACAAACCCATATCACGAACATTAAACAGAAAGTCCAAATAACTGGAAATCCGGTTAAACGTGTCATAGAGGATGTGGGAACGAACCAGCCGCGTCTCTTCAATGAAAAGCGGCGAATGGGTTTGGGTTTTGTGAAGCAGCCCATCTTCAGACAATGCCCCTCGTTCCACAACCGGGGAGACCGTATTTAAGGGCACAACGTCCACTGGAGCAAAAGAAAGTCCCCAGGCACGGTTTAAAATGCCCAACGTGACATGACCCACCGCATTTAAAACATTGCTTGTGGAGCCACTGAGAAGAGAAGCAACCTTCCCCAGCGATTGGGCCACGGACTGAATAAAGTCTCCCCAAACGGCCCCCCCCACAACCGACGGGGATAAATCCAGGTCGCCCAACGCCTCCGTTGTCAAGGTTTCTGGCTGACCCGTCGTTCGATCTTCAGAGGATTCAGAGAAGGGCCGCGACCCAACGGAAATACCCTTTGACCAGTCCAACAAAGTGGAAAGGACATTGCCCAAAGGTCCTGTGACACGAGAATGGAGAGCGGACAACCAGAGGTTAAATGCTTTTAAAGTCGCTTGGTCTGAAGAAGATGATTCACCCAGCGAAGAAAGACTGAGGGGATCCATAGGGGGTAGAACGGAGTGAACCGCCGGGCCAGCGGCGGGGACGGTGATCCCGGAAATCGGGGGAGCATTCGCCTCATTGGTCGCCTCCAAGGGCACGGCCTGTTGGCCAATACTCAGACCTGTGTTGATGAACCCAGACTGTAAATTGATTTCGTTGTAGAGGATTCCGGCCACCGTAGACATTTGGATCACCTGATCTGTGGGGGCTAAGGTTTTATTCAACAAACCCTGTTTTTGGGCCTCGCTCAATTCGGACCAGGCGTATTCCGTTCCTCCGATTTGAAGCGTTTCACCGGAGAATTGGATCTCCGTATAAAGTGAATTACGGTCAAATTCATCAAACCCCACTCCTTCCTGAATGAGCGTGGTAACGGAAGTGAGCTCGAGGGGGCCCCCCGTGCTGTTCTGCGAAGAAACACGCCGCGTTGAAACTTGACGGCTCAGCGCATCATAAAGAGCCTCGACCTGCGAAACGACCAATAAATCCGGCGTTGCCCCGTTTAAGATCTCCTCCGTGTGCCCCACATTTTGCGAATTTCCGTTGTAAAGAATCCCCCCTCGCTCCGTGGCAACGATCGCTTGTCCCTCCCGCGCCACGACCTGGGCATCGGCCGTTACTCGATTGTATTGGTCAAATGACGAACCCGTCCATTCAGAGACATATCCCACCCCATTGTCATCCCCCCCCCGAACGTAATGGCTCAAGATTCCAAAGTTGTTGTATTCCATCTCCGTCTGGGCATAGGATTGATTCGTCTTCACAACAGAAACAACCGACGCCTGGGTCAAATCAAAGGCACGACCATTCAAGAGGATTTTCCCATCCGCCAAGAGTTCAGACCGGTCTTCTTCCGCCAAATCTGACCACGCAATCACTCCCCCACCCACATCGGGACCGCTCAAACCCAAATCATCAAATCCTTTACGATCGCCCTCCACCACAAACGTCAAATTTTTCAGCCATTCCAACTTTTGATCTGGCTCAAGGAGATTCCAGTTGGAAGGAAGAGTCAATTTCTCCACACTACTCCCTTTTTGCGTTTCTGTTTGACTTAAGGAAGATTGCTGACCTAAAATATTGTATCGAAGAGAGGAGACACTCGCGGTCGTCACGAGAGTAAACGCTCCGTCCGGACTCCAGACTGTGGTTGTCTGATCCGACCCCATCAACTGGCCCAAACCATTGTATCCCTCACCCGTTGCCGTCCAATCCATCCCGTGACTTCGCGACCGAACAAGAACGCCCTTCGCATCAAATGTCGACACAACCGCGTCTTCATGACGAGAGACCAGATGCCCTTGAGCATCGTAGATCTGAGGAGATTGAGTGGAATCGGTCACTTTTCGGACCCCATTCGGCTGAGTTTCTTCAATACCCTCAACTGTTCCCCGCACAAGACCGTTGACATCATAAGACGTTGCCGTCCGAGACGTGGCTGTCCTTACCCCCAACGGATCCACGACCAACTGGTTAAACGTCGTCAAGCGTCCGGCGGCATCATACGTCACAACCCGCTGTCCTTTGACCGTGAGACTTCCCTGGGGATCCGTCGTTCGTTCCTCGAACTGACTCACCAACCCTCGCCCGTCAACCCCCCCCGCCCAAAGAATTTCGCTGTTGTTTCCATTTTCGTCCGTCGAAACCTGCCCATACCCCACCACATGATTGAGACTGTCATAGGAGATGCCTTCGCGTTGGTTATTCAACAGAACATTGAGAACTCGCCCGCTGGTTGCCTTATCCATGCTGTGCGTCTCTTCGTTAAATGAAATGAGTCGGTTCAACGAATCATGCCCGCCTTCCCACGTCACCTCAGACACCAAATCGGGATTGTCCGTTCCTGTCGCCCGCTGTTTGTAATGGGTTAAGTTGCCGGAGAGGTCATACGTCATGTTCTCTTTCCGCGTTGTTGTTTCGATAGCGTGAGAAATCCCATCCGCACTGACCCGACGCCGGTTCTCACTTATGCCCGTTGTTTGACCCGCTCCCGTAAATCCCAACACGGACCAATCCATCGTTTCCGTAACGGAGTCGGATGAATTGGTTATCGTATTCCGGTAGTTCGTTGTCCGACCGCGCTGATCGTATGCAATTCCAGTTTGCTCCGTCATTTGGGCATGGGTCCCAGCAGGATTCACTTCCACCTTCGACTCCCGCGACCCCATCAGTTGATTGTTCCCATTAAACCCGCTCGCCTCCCAAAGAGTTGTCACCGTAACATCCGGCCGATCGGAGGCAACCACCGTATCCACAGAGTGACTCAAACGTCCATTCCTCTCGTAGGCCATCTCACTTTTATTGCTTTCTGTCCGAATTCGATAGACCTCCGCTCCCCGAGCGTCCACACCCGATTCAGTGGTCACCGTGCGCTCCGCCGCGGCCCGACCAAGGGCATTAAACGCCCCCACGTGGTAATCCCGATCGACTGTGACCCCGTGATCAGAAACCAGGATCGAATGGTCCCGAGTCGTGCGTCCTTGGCTGTCGTAGGACAACCACCGATCCCCTTCTGAGCGGGAGACCAACGCCCCCGCTTGGGTTCGCACTTCATGGGTCTTCTCCATTTGCCCAAAACCGTTGTATTGCCCTTGGGACGCCACAAAAGTTTCTGTCACGCCTGGGGTCGCATCGTCTGTGAGACGATCCGTGAACGAAATCAATTGATGCAGAGAATTGTATGTCGCTTGAGACCGATCCGTTGTTCGCCCATGATCCAACGTCGTGGAAATTTCCCGCGTCGTTTCCGCGTAATCCACCGCCAACCCTTTCCGATCGTAAAGCGTTCCGGAACGCCCAATGAGGGTGACCGCTCTGTCACTTTTCAATGTCCCACGCAACACGTCCCGCCGTTGATCTTCGGTCAACGAAAACCACACACGATCCGATCCCCCTAAAGAAAGAACGCTCCCATCAAAACTCCCTTCTCGATAGTCCGTGACCAACCCCACAGGGTTAAACCGCCGATCGGATTGCACCACCGTTGTCCACTTGTCTAAATTGGACTCTGAGATTTCGCCTGTCGGGGTGGTTTCCTGGCTCTGCCCCTCCTCGTGACGCAAAGAAACAAAACCTGTTTCACGACCCATCCGATCGTAAACGGTGCTTTGCCGTTGCGTGGTCATTTTCACCGAGGGCTGGGCCGAATCACGTGATGTTTCTGAAAACGTCGCCAGTAAACCATTCGTATCGTATGTCGTTCCCGATCGTTCCAACACTTTGGTATTGACCAATCCAACCGATAAACCACGGCCCCCCACCTGAGTGGTTTCACGGTAGCCTTCCAGGTTTCCGTTCACATCGAAACGTCCGTTTTCCCAATGGATCCGGGTGACCGCCGAGGGGGAATCCGAACGCTCCATCGTTTCCTCGTATTCCACCATCTGCCCCAACTCATCGTAACCCACATTTTCCCGAACCGTCCTTGTTTCCAACCCGATTTCTCCGGTGGAAAATTTCTCCTGACGCTGTTCCACCGCTCCGGACGATCTCATGTAGAGATCAAACGTTCCGCGCCAATCGATTTTCGTGGTGATGTCCGGCGAATCAAAGCGGGTTTCATCCCCCGTGTAGGATCGCATTTGACCCAAAGGATGAAAATCAATATCCCTTCGAACAGTGACACTTCCCCCAGCCGGGGAATCGGGCCCTTCGGATTGACTCACCGTTTCGGTATAGCCCGTCAAAGCGCCCAAAGCGCTAAAAGTCCCTGTGGTCCTATCGGTTTCGGTTACCACATAAAGAACAGCTTTCGCCTGATCGATTTGCCCATTCGCCCGCACCGCCTCCGCCGTCACCCGTTCCACTTTTTGTTTAAACGTCGCCAAACGATCGTAAGCGTCGTAAGTCCCACCCTCCAGGGTGGTGATCTGCACCGCTTCCGGAGACCCCGTGCTGGACATCGCCTCGCGATAGGAGCGCAAGGACGCCCCATCTTTCGTGTATTTCATTCCGCTGGTCACCGTTGTTTCCGTCACATCCAACGGACGAACCACCCCATCCACTGTTTCCTCACCCACACGCCGATTCACCTGCTTCGAATTCCCCACAAGCCCCAACACCGTGTAAGATCCGTTCCACTGAACGTTTTCCACAGCGGAGGACCCCAGCCTGATCAGTTTTTCATCATACCGCGACACATCACCCAAACCGTTATACCCAATTCGATTTCGGTGAGCGGTCACCCCCGTCATCGACCCTTCCGCACGGTTGGTTGACTCCATATCGTATTCTTCCAAACGCCCCTGCTGGTCGTACAACATTTTCGTCCGGGTTACTTCCCCCTTCACGCCTAAAGAATTCGTGGTGGTCTCATGGCTCGCCGTCAAATTCCCATCCACGTTGTAACTCATCTGATCCGTCGTCCGTTTCAACCAACTCGCCGGATTATTCTCCCGCACGATTTCTTCTTCATAGGACATCGCTCGTCCGAACCCATCCTGAACCACACGGGTTCGATAGGTTTCCGTAACGCTTTCCAACTCTTCCCCATCCCATGTTCCCGCTAAAGTTTTCTCTTCGCGATAATCCCCACGGGTGGTCATTTCACGACGAACGGTCGTTTCCTTGAGTTGGCGAACGATGTCCTTTGTCCGATTGTCCGTCCCCAAGGTTGTTTTGACACTGGAGGACCCCGTGATTTCAACGATATTCATCTCATACCCCAAAACCTTATTAAGCTCACGGCGCGTCCGGCTCAATGTATCGTCACCCGCTCGCGTGTCCGTGACCACCGTCACATCCGTGTAAACCCCATCCGTTTCCACTCCCGTCACCCGTTTCGTCTCTCGCCCACCGTTCTGTCGATTGAGCGCGTCATAGGTGATCCCCGTCGTGGTCGACTTAATCTTTAACAGCCCTTGGGTTGTCAACTCCATGAAGCCCACCAATTCTCCATCCTTGTACCCCAACCCAGCCCCAGACGCCGTCCAATGCTTTGCGCTTACTCGGCCGCGGGAATCCGTATCCGTCTGAAAATAATCCATGAGGTTGTGTTTCGTGTCATACAACCCGTTTTGAAAGTGCTTTTCCTTTGACTCCCCATTTTCGATCGTCTTTTCCCGGTAACCAATCAGATCGTCGTCTACGGTGTATTCCCCCTCGGAAAATTCGACCGTACGGGTGTGTCCAAACGAATCCGTGGTGATTTGCCGGTAGGCCGCCGCTCGATCGTATTGATCGTAATCCCCATCCCAGACGATCTCAGTTCCCTGCCCGTCCCCATTGGTCACGGTTCTCTCATAATGCAACAGATTCGCGTAAGCGTTGTACGTCATGTTCGAGGTCACATCTTTCTGCTCCAATCCATCGGGGCCCACCGTCTCTTTGACATAACCGGTCAACTGATATTCCGACCGCCCCCAACTGTCCGTTTCTCCCGGCGTCCGCGACTTCCAAAGAGAGTTTTTCTCGTATCCTGTCGACACCCACTTCACGTGCGTGTCCAACCCTTTTTCCGTGGTCAGTTCTTCATAAGCCAAGAGATTCTTGCTCTCGTCATACGTCCCCCCCCACCATTTCCGGTCCGTTGACCGTCCGTTCTCGTCAATGCTTTTTTCTTGATACTGTTTTATGTTGTTATGAGCGTCGTACGCTATGTCAAACCGATGGAGGCTCTTTTTTTCGTTCTGAGAGGTGATCGTGTCTTCCCACATTTCTTTCACCAACTGCGAGTCTTGAACCATCGCTTTCGCCCCATCGTGGTAATCCATCCGGCGCGTCGTGTAACTCGTTCGCCCCTTCACGTCCACATGCTCAATGTCCATGGACACCAGAATGTGAGAACGGCTGTAACGCATATTCGTGATATTTTGTGTCACGGCCATCCCGTGAGGATTGCGCGTCTTCGAATTGTAAATTCGGGTCGCCCGACCATCCACCAGGTAGGTTCGCGAAAACGTCCCATCAAAATTCTGTCGCACAGAATAATTAAATTCCGTTGCCGCACCGAACAAGGCTTTCATTTTCATCTTTATCGTTTCGACCACTTCTTTAACCGTTTGCATGGCCAAATCGCCCGGGGTCAGTTGCTTTTCCAGCGCATCGATCTGTAACCCAGCCAAAATCTCTTTCGTTGTTAAGTAACCAGGCCGGGAAAGTTCAGGAAACTGCATCCCTTTCGCCTTCGCGTTCACATTCTCGATATCTCGTCGAGTTGTGGCCGCCTCGTTCTTACGCTTAATCGTTTCCGGGTCCTGACCGGGGTCCGTTAATTTCATCCGATCTCTCCACTCGCTTTCGTGGAACACATAGGGGGCATCCTTCTTCGAGACGCCGGTGATCTTCATTAAACGTTCGAGGAGGTTGGTTTGTTTCGCTAGGGACCCAGAGGGGCCGGTGGTCGACAAGAGGGGGAGGCTTGTCGTTCCCGCACAGACCGCTTGGGTATAGAAGACCAGCGTGGCCAAGAGAGTGGCCAAGCCACGCTTTAATGTCTCCATCCTCGGAAAATACTTGTCTATCGGCGGTGTGTGAGGCAGAGGCGCAAACAAAACACGCTCCACCATGGGTCTTGGTTTATCCATTTTGATCTCCCCTTGAGGTCATAAACATAGCGAATCAACTTTGAGTATACATGGGCGGTCTTAAGATTGCCTTAAGAAGTTGTAAACTGTTTGCAACATTTTTGTAAATAAATTGAAACGGCCTTTTTCCATATGTTTTCCACTAGGTAAGAAAAATCCAGGGATAGCCCACTTCCATACGCCTATGCACCGTTGTTGCCAAAGGGGAACCTTACACAAAAGGGAAGAATGTCCTTGACAGAAATGGCAGTCTGTTATAAATTAACTCAGCGTTGGGCGGATTGAACCTGAAATTTTTATTCATTGGCCCGCAGGACCGAGACGGAAAATCAACAACAAGCGAGATCTTTCGTCAAATTCCAGGCCAAACGGATCGTTCAGGTTGAAGCCGATTTTTTATAATCGTTTCATTTAAGATCGAGGAGGCTCGATTCCATGAACAGTTCGAAACCTTTAAAATATATTCCGCTTTCCTTCAAAGCGTTAGCCCTTATTTCGGCACTCCTTGGGTTGGTATTCTTCATCATCATTCTCATTGGCGGGGGATCCACAGACGCTCCACGTGCGACATCGCTTCTGGCTTTAATTCTGGGGGCTTTTTATTTTTTATTTTTCTGGACGATTGCGGAGGTCATTGGCCTTCTGATTAAAATCGAATCCAACACCCGAAAGGACTAGGGACCGTTTCTTGAGCACCCGCCGTTCTCCCTTTGTATGGTGGGCGGCGGGTGTTTTATTTTTGATCATTCTTGCGGGATGGGTCTTCCGAGCCTCGCTAAAAGAACAAAGAAAACCTCGATCTTCCTTTGGAGCGAACCCCTCCCTTTCGGGTGATTACACCGACCAAAACCAGTTCCCTCCCGCACCGGAGCCCCCCCCCCTCTCCACGAAGGACCCCCACATTCAGGAAACGTTACGAACCATAAATGAAATTAATAGAATTAACCAACTGAACGCTGACCTTCGCAAGAACGCCACCCCGACGACCCCCTCTCCACTCCCCGCTCTTCCGGCCCGAGAATTACCGCAAAAGCAAAACTCAGGTTCCCCCTCCCCCGCCGCAAACTGACACTGACCAGGCCCTCGAATTTATACCGTTTTCAAATATCTTCGTCCTTGATGAACCGCTGGATCTTCATCTTGTATGTTTCCATGTGATAATAAAGCGCCGGAATCATGAAGAGGGTGAGGACGGTGGCCATCGCCGCTCCGCCAATCACTGTTAACGCGAGGGGGGCCCAGAGTTGTGCGGATTCGCTGCGAGAAAGAACCATAGGAACCAGCCCAACGATTGTGGTCAGCGACGTGTTCAAGATGGGAGATAATCGAACCCAACTGGATTCCAATACAGCACGCTTAAGCCCCCAACCTTCCAACCGAAATTGATTAATTTTTTCCACAAGTACAATAGCGTCACTGACCGCCACCCCCCCCAGCATGATCATCCCGATGTAAACACTCATGGTGGCAGAGGTGTTCGTAACATACAGAAGGGGAATGCTCCCAATGAGCGCCATGGGAATCGTCACCATAATAAGAATCGCCTGAAGATAAGACTCAAACAGACTTGCCAAAACGATGAAAACAAGTCCCGCCATGACAATAAAAGCGAAACGGAATTCTCGCTCATTTTGAACCATATCCACGTAATCCCCGCCAATTTGAAAATAATAACCGTTGGGAGCCTGAAGCCCTTTTAAAGCGGAAAGGCTTTTTTTAGCCGCCGTACTGAGCGGGAGTTTTTCTCGATTAGCGCTCACTTGAATGACACGTTGCTTGTCCTTTCGCCACACCTCACTGGGCGTTAACGCGAACTCAAACGTAGCGAACTGTTGAATGGGCGTATTTCCCCCCTGGGGAGACATCAGGGTCAACGCATGAATATCTTCCAAGGATTTTCGAAATTGCTCTTTGTCCCGAGCAATGATTTCCATTTGATTGGAATCCGTAAAGAAATAGGAAGGACGTAAACCTCGAATCCGTGCGTGCAGATCCTCGGCAATATCCCGAAGAGTTAACCCAAACATGGCCGCCCGGTCCTTATCGACAAGAACCTGAACTTCCGGCTGACCGGGTTTGTAGCGAAGTTTGACATCCGCCAGTCCCGACACATTCTGGATTCGTTCCGCGATGGCACTGGCTAAATCACGGAGTGTATCGTAATTGATGCCAAACACATCAATGAAGAATTCTTTGGAAGATTCAGGTTCTGAAAAATAAATAAACGTGTCGAATTGTTGCCCGATATCCGCCACTTTGGGCCGAAGTTCCGATATGACTTCCTGAACCGAACGAGACCGCTCGGATCGAGGACGCAACGTCACGTAAACTTTTGACGACCACCCTTCCACGCGCGCGGCAGCCGTCTTAACGGTTTCCGCCACATCCGGATTATCCGAGAGGATCCGTTCCACTTCTCGAACAATAGAATCCGATACATCCAGCTTGGCGCCCGCGGGGAGCTCTACGTAAATAATAAACTCACTCTGCTCGGTGGTACCAAAGAAATCTTTTTCCAACACAAACAAATACATCAAAACAGAGGCGATCGCGGCCACTCCAATAACCAGGGAAATCCATTTCTGGTTCCGAAGAGATTTTCCGCACCAGTGGATATAAGCCCGTCGGGGGGACTTTTGTGCAAATCGTATTTCCGTTAAGAGTGGCGGCCAAGCCCAGGAAAACCAGTAATAGTTAACCCACCCCCAAAAGCCAGGGGGCGACGAAAGGGGAACAGTTTGCTCGGGCTCCACCTCTTCCGGAGGAGGGCCCCACAGATCCGCGGGGGGAGAGGAAGGGAACACGCGTCGAAGGGAAAACCCCAGCCGGGTCAGGAACCGGCGGAACCCCAGGGGAGTTGCGTTCCTCACCCGCCCCAACAAAAAAGCCAAACGGCCCCTCACGCGAGGGGAAAAATAACCTGAATAAGAGGGCAACCCAATCCGTGAGGCGAGAAGGGGAACCAAGGTAACGGAAACCAAAAGGGAGGCCACCATGGCATACGTGATGGTAAACGCCAAACCGGAATAGAGAATTTTAACCTGTTGGTTAATGAAAACAATGGGAAGAAAAACAACCACCATGGTGAGGGTTGAACCCATGAGCGAAATGTACAGTTCTTCCGTGGCCTGAGAGGTCACTTCTTTGTTGTCCACAGAGACATCATGGTGAAACGCGCGACGTTTCCGATCCAAAACGTTTTCAAGAACAACGATGGCACTGTTGACGACAAGGCCGATTCCCAACGCCAAAGCCGAGAGGGTCATCACGTTTAAGGTAAACCCTGTTACCAACATGGCCGTCAACGTGATACAGACCGCGATCGGTGCGGAAAGAAAAACCACCAAGGTGTGTCGCCATTCTCTCAGGAATAAGAAAATGACCAACAGGGTTAATAACATCCCGATCGTCAAATTGGTGACAACGTTGTTCATGGCCTCAGAAACAAAGACCGATTGATCGGTGATAACGTCCATCTTAATATCCGACCCTAAAACATCGGTTTGCAATCGGGCGGCCACTTTCCGAACACGTTCGGCCACACGGATCGTGTTGGCATCGTTGGCTTTTTGCACATAGACAGAAACGGTCGGCTTCTTATTGAGCCGTGCATACGTCTGGGCTTCCAAATAAAAATCTTTCACATCAGCGATGTCTTTCAACCGAATGGAGGATCCTTCTTTGCTTCGAAGCACCACTAAATTCTGAAGATCATCCATCGTTTTATAGGTACCCCCAATCCGAATCGATATGGAGGAAGACCCTTCTTCTCTTTTTCCGGTCAATAAATTTAGGTTTTGTTTTCCAATCGTATCAATCACTTGTCGAATGCTAAGCTCATAGGCTTCCAACCGGTCCTGATAAAACTCCACCAATATTTTTCGTTCGCGGCCTCCCCCCACCTCCACATTGGCCACACCGTTCACCCGCATGAGTTCAGGTTTGATGCTGTTGTCCACCATCTCCCGAAGCCGCTCCGGACTGTGCTTATCGCTTGTCAGGGAGAGGATAATGACGGGATAATCATTTTCAGAGTAATGAGCAACAACAGGTTTTTCGATATCTTTGGGAAGTTTATTTTTAATTTTTGCCAAACGCTCTTGAACCTCAAGAGCGGCAAAGCCTAAGTCCGTCCCGGGTTCATAGGTCAGGGTGACGACGGATCGGTCTTTCCGGGAAACGGAAAGCACAGAGCGGAGATGTTGAACGGAGGCAACGGCTTCCTCCACAATTTTTGTGACTAAATCTTCAATTTCTTCTGGAGGGAGTCCCCCGCGAACCCCCACATAGACCGACAGGCTTCCAGCGGCCGAATTTGGCAATAAATCGACAGGAAGAGCCCACCAGGAGAATAACCCCAGAACGCAGACCGCCACATAAAACATGATCGTGGCAACGGGACGACGGACGGCAAAGCGGGGAAGGCTCATGAGGATCGATTAAAAACGCTGGGAAAGATCCACGCGGTCACACCCCAAGGTGAGGGTTTTCCGGAAGGACTTCTCCCTCAGCCAAGACGGGCGCGTGCCGTTCCCGCCAACGCTCGGAATGAAAATAAATTAACGGCACAACGAAAAGACTAAGCAGCACCGACACACCCAACCCACCGAACGTCACCACAGCCATCGGGGAAGAGAGTTCCCCCCCTTCACTGAGTCCCAACGCCAATGGAAGGACAGCCAATATGGTTGTCAAGGCAGACATCAAGACCGGCCGAAGGCGGGTCACGCACCCGTTCATGACAGCGGAATGGAGCGACTCGCCTTCTCGCCTCAGTTGATTGATAAAATCAATCAAAATAATCCCGTAGTTCACCACACTACCGAACAAAAGAATCATCCCCAAAAAAACAGGGGCACTGATCGGCGTTTGAGTGACAAACAGAGAAATCGCCACTCCCACAACAGAGAAGGGGATGGTCACCATAATCAAGAACGGGTGCCAGAGCGATTCAAATTCAGCGGCCATGATCATGTAAACCAGGGCCGTGGCCAGAACCATGGCGATGAGCAACCCCCCAAAGGATTCCTTCATCTGGCGACTTTCCCCCGTCAAATCCACCTGGTAATCCGTAAATTGGCGGTAGGGCTCCAAAGCAACGTTAACGTCACTCATGACGTCCCGGGTCGAACGTTTAGAGATGTGCGCCGAGAGAACGATGGCGCGTTGTTGGTCGATGTGTTTAATTTCACTGGGCCCCTGAGCGGTTCGCAAATGGGCAAGTTCCGAAAGGGGGATGGCCAGACCGTCACGATTCTGGATGGTCAGGCGGCGGATATCATCCAAACTCCCCCGGTCCTCAGGTCTTAACTGAACGCGAACATCCACCTCCTGCCCCCCCTCTTTGTACGTGGTGGACACGAACCCCTTGATTCCAATCAACGCCGTCCTCGCGATTTCAGTGACGGAAAGGAGATAAGATGCGGCACTCACCTTATCAACTTCCACACGTGTTTCCGTGGAAGGGAGGGCCAAACTCGTCTTGGCTCCAAACACACCGCGAATTCCCGATAAATCTTTAAGAATATCCTCCGACATCTTTTTAAGGATCACCATGTCCGGCCCTTTTATTTCGACCACAACAGGCGCCGAAGTTTCAAAAGCTGAGGAGAGCACGCTGTCTTGAAGGATGTATTGGACCTCCCCTCCCTTTAAATCTTCCTTTTCCAACGCCGCTCGAAGGAGGTCGATAAATTCGTCGGTAGAAATCAAGTGACGATCCAAATTGACGATGGCCTGCGCCTGATGATTGCCCAAAGCATCCACCGCGTCCACATTGTTGGACCCCACATTCACCGTGGATTCTTTAAACCCTGGCACGGACCGAAGAATGGTTTCCATTTTGAGAGCGACTTCGTTGGTTTTTTCCAGCCGGGTCCCCACCGGCATTTGAAGCTTAAGAATAAACTGCCCTTGGTCTATTTTGGGCATAAACACTTTGTCCTGCACCGCCAACATTCCCAAACTCAATACCCCCACGACCAGGACAATCTGAGTGGTCATTTTGGGATGATCCAACGCCCATTGTAAACCATGCCGATACCGTTCCAATAACCGCTGGAGAGCCGCATCCGATATCCCGGAAGTAAACCATTTCCAGCACCGGGACACGCCCCCAAAAAATCGGTTCGTTTTTTGGGGCTCAGGCTCCGCACTCTTCGTCCCCAACAACCGTCGTAACACGTCGAACGATAGGGGGTGAGCGGTCATCAGAGGGACCAAGGTAATGGAAACAAAAACCGACGCAAAGGACGCGCAGGCCACAATAAAAAACATGTCGCGAAAAACCAATTGAGCCACGCCTTTAGCGAAAAGTAACGGAACCAACACCGCCACGTTCGTGAGGGCCGAGGTAATCATGGAAGGGGCCACCTCATCGGTCCCCTCCACAGCCGCCTGGACCACCCCTTTCCCTAAGACAAGCCGATGGCGCGTAATATTCTCTGCCACAACGATCGAGTTGTCCACCATGGCACCAATGCCCAGGCCCAAGCCAGCCAACGAGAGCATGTTGATAGAAATTTTATTGAGAAACATTCCGGTAAAGGTAAAAAGAGTTGAGGCAGGGATGGACAAAGCCACAATAATCGAAATGGGCCAACTTTTCAGAAAGTAATAAAGGACAAGGAACGCCAGGACGCCCCCCACCAGCCCATCCAGAGTGACCCCATTAATGGCCTTACGAATAAAAACCGATTCGTCATACACCAGTTCCAATTTGATCCCCTTGGGTTCTAAAACGGCGCTCAATTCTTCCATGGCAAATCGCACGCGAACAGCGGTGGAAAGGGTGTTGGCGTCCGCTTGTTTTTGTAACGAAATAGAAATCGTTTCTCGGCCATTGTACCGAGAAAAACTTGTTTTTTCTTTGAGGGTGTCCACCACTTCCGCCACGCCATCCAAGCGCATGAGCCGGTGGTCCTTGGCCCGGTGTTCCCGATCCCGATCTTTTTCGGGATCCCGCGTTCGCTCGTAATCTTCCGCCCGATCCACACGAATAGGCATACGTTTAATTTCGTTGATGTTCTTAAATTCCCCCTTTGTGCTTATAATGTATTCATAAAATTTACCGGGAACCGTCCCCGCGGGGTAATTTAAGTTGGAATCTTTCAGGGTATCCGAAACCATCGTCAGGGAAATATTTTGAGATTCCATCCGCTGGCGATCCACCTGAACCACAATCTCTCGTTCCTCCCCACCGGAAATAGTCGCGGAAGCCACTCCAGTCACTTTTTCAAGCCGCTGCTTAACAACCTGCTTGGACAGCTCCGTTAATTGCCGCATGGGTTGAGATCCACTGACCGAGTAAATCATCATGGGTTGGGCGAAGGGGTTCACTCGGTTGATGATGGGGTCTTCGGCCTCGGAAGGCAATCGGTCTTTAATTTGGTCCAGTTTTTCCCGCGCCGCCAAATGGGCAAACCCCATGTCAGCCCCCCAATTGAACTCCAGGGTGACAAGGGAGATCCCTTCTTTCGAGATAGACCGCACGCGTTTAAGATTAGGCACGGTTCCAACGGATTCTTCGATCACTTTCGTAACCAGGTTTTCAATTTCTTCGGGCGCGGCGTTTCCGTACCGCGTTATAACCAGAAGTTGAGGGAAAGAGATGGACGGAAAAAGTTCCCGCGGTGTAAAAAACCACGAGATAACCCCCATCAAAGCGACGGCCGTGTAGAACATCGCGCCGGTAACCGGCCGGCGACCGACGAATTGAGCGAGACTCATGGGGAAAGGTTACCGAAACTCGGGAATATCTTTGAGCGGAACACCCACCGCCCGCTCAAGTCCCGCTAAAGAAATTTGATAAAAAGAAAGGGCCTCTTCGTAATTGGCCACGGCGTCCCCATATGAATTTTCCGCCGCAAGGGTTTCCCGAGGCTCCACCATATTCATCCGTTCTTTTTGTCGTGTAATGTCCAATTCCTTTTCCCGGTATTCAAATTCCGAACGGGCTCCACGAATTTGAATTTTCCCCTTTTGGATATTGTAATACGCTTCACGGACATCCACTTGAACATCACGCCGGGCCTGATCCCGCTCATGGATCGCCCGGTCCCGAGACGCGCGGGCTTGTCGGGCATCCCCCGCACTTTTCAGCGAATCCAAGAAACTGAAACTGGCGGTTTTCCCTTTCACATCGGTAGCGGTGGTCTCTGAATAGTCGGGAACCGTGTGCTCATTGGTCGCCGCGGCACGCACGGTACTCCCCCCGAAATACAGACTGGCTTGCACCCCCGCGTTCCAACTGTGCCCCATCTCCAACGGCTGATCTTCAAAGGCCCCCCCGGCGGTCCCGGTGAAATAGGTGCCATCCACTCTCAATAAATTCTGAGCCCAAGCGGCTCGATACCCATACCGTTGCGCCAGAGCCGTGTATTCGGCCACCCGAAACTCGGGACGATGTTCATAAGCGGTTTTGATTAAAGACTCCGGGGGAACAGACAATTCAACCAACCGCTGCGTATCCACAGCATCAACAGGGTCGTTCAAGAGAGTGGGCAGTGAATCCGCAATGTTTAAAAAACCCGCCATTTTGAGCCGCGCGATTTCCAGATCTTTTTCATCGGAGAGAAGCCGGTAATAGCCCTGATTGTAAAGGGAATCCGCCCCCAGGAAATCCGACTGAGTGATCAACCCCAATTGTTTCTTTTTGCGTGCCAGTTCAATAACTTTCTCAGACCTCTGGCTTAACTCCTTCCTCGCCTGAACAGCCCGTTGGGACCGAATCAAATTGTAATACGCTCGAACAATTTCGAAGGTGATTTCTCCTCGAACCTTTCTCACATTCTCACGGGCCACGACTTTCTGTGCTGCCGCCGATTTGAAATTGAAATAATTTTGCCCACTATGAAAGAGAGGAACCCCCAGCTCCAACCCCATTTCCTTCCGTTTAAACTTTGTATCGTCAGTGGACACCAGGTTATCTTCAAACAACGTCCCATCCGATTCACTGTATTTCCATGTCATCGCCGGAAGAAGGTTTCGCATGGCTTCGAGATAACGGACATGGGCAACACGCAACTCCTCCTCCGCCACCCGGAGAGGCATATGATTGGCCAACCCCACGTTCAAAAAATCTTTAAGGATAGGGCTTTTGGGCAACACCAACCGCGTGTCCCTCATCGGCTCAGCTCCGGCACGATCCGCGGGGAGCTCTTCCGATGAACCAAGTGAACGGCTCCCTTCAGCCGCCGGGCTCAGTTCCACGGCCAAAACCCATTCCTGCTGAACAATTTTCGTGACGGTCGGCTGCTTGAACACCAACCGAATCAGTTCCAGAGGCCGAGCGTCTTCCCCAGATTCGGGAGCCCCCCCCCCTTTGTAGCCGTATCGGATCTCGCTGACGCTTTCGCTAAAAGTCCGCTCAATCGCGGGCCGGCGGCACAACACCGGTTCCATCATAAAAAGTGTTAACCCCATACCTTTTTCCGCCACCTCCCGAAATTTGAGGGGCCGAGTCGATTGAATAATAATTTTCCCGAATTGACCGACGCCCTGGACACTCACACTTTCAATTTCATTGTCTGTAATCTTTTCGGCAAAAAGGAAGGGCCCTCCCAACAACAAGAGACCAACCCAAAGCAACCCTCTGTTTCTTAAGTTCGTATTCATTCGTTTCCCTCTTGCATCATTTTTATTAAGGCCTGCTTGGCTCTCACAAATTGGGGGTCCAAACGACGACACTCTTGAAGTTTCTTCAGAGCCTCCGCGCGGTCCCCGCGAGCATAAGAAGTCAGAGCCTCTCGATATGTTTTTTCGGTGATGTCCCTTTGTTTTCCTCGAGCGTCAGCGAGAAGTTGATCCGCCTTTAAATCGTTAGGATTCTTAACCAAAATTCTTTCAAGAACTTCAATCGCCTCCACAAAACGGTCTGTCTGGAGAAACGTTTTGGCTTCAGAAAAATCATTGGAAGCGCCCCGCGGCGCGAGACTTTGTGCGTCAAGCAAAGAAGGATCCAAACCGAGAATTCGTTCTTTGTAATCTTGAGCCAAACGATTTCCCGGTTCGATTTCCAAAGATTGCAAAAAGAGGGTTAAGGCTTGTTTTCGACGACCCAAGGAAAAAGCATCCATGGCTTTCTGATTCAGTTCTTGAACCCGACCGTCCATTTGAACCTGATAGGCCAAGCGCGCTGAACGACGCGCGTCGTTCAGCATCATTCGCGCCTCCGCGTTGGTCGGATCCAAACGAAGGAGATCCCCTAACACTTGAACCGCATCGGGGTACAATCCTTTTTGAATATGGGCCCGGGCAAGATCCAGGGTGACTTGAATCCGTTCCGTTCGTTGTTCTTCAGCCAATTTCTTTTTGACCACTTCCAATCGTTGAAGGAGATCGGCCCTGTCTTTATTAAAAACCAGCACTTTTTCCCACGCGTCCACCGCTTTGAACCAATCTCCATCCATATAGGCCAAATCGCCTTGTGCCTCATAAAAGGCGCTTGATTGTGGCTTCGCTTTACGAAGAATTTTTTCTTCCTTCGCCCTTATTTTTTTAATGATTTTCATGGCGTCAGGGAGATGAGGGGAACGCCCCAAAATCTCTCGTCCCCGATCAAAAGCTTCAACATATTTTCCCAATGAAAAATATTTCTGCGCGCTGTAAATGACTTGTCGTTCGTGGTTTCGATCGTTCCGAATTTGGATTTTTCTTTTGTGTTGGGCGTTTTTCAGCCCTTTTTGCGCTTGGACGTTCTTGGGGTCCACTTTTAATATGGCGTCAAAGAAATGAATAGATTCCTCGTATCGACCGTTAAAGTAAGCGTCCAACGCGCTCTGAAGCATATCGACAGGGGTGTCCGCTCTCCCAGGGGAAAGAAATCCCAAGAGAAGAAGAACAAAACAAGGCAAAACCAGAGGAGTCAATCGATTCATGGGGAAGTCCCTGTCAAGTTTCTATGAAATGACGCGTTCTGTCAACAAGACAAACACAAATTTATTGAGAAATCGTTCCGCGTTGGGCCAAACGGTCCCGCATCCGCTGAGCTTCCACGTTATGGGGGTCAAGATCGAGGGCTTTTACAGCCAATTCAAAAGCCCGTTGGGGATCCCCCGCGAGGAAAGCGTCCAAAGAGTTTTTATAGAGCTCTTTCGATTTAACTTCATCGACAATCGCCCGCTTCTGGCCCACGGTCTTAAGAAGTTCCCGGGCTTCCGAATAGTCGGGTTTGTACCGTAACGCTTTTTGTGCCAGCACAGCGGACGTTTGCAAATCCCCATCCCGTGCGGCGCGAAGAGCCTCATTGTAGGCGTCTTTGGCCGCAAGCTCTTTCGATAAATCTCTTAAACGCAACGCATCGGCGTCCGTGGTGTCGATGGCAAGGACCTCGTTAAACTTCAAGATCGCTTCCTCGTATTTTTTTTGTTGAAAGAAAGCCTGCCCGCTTTGAACCAAAGGGACAATTTTATCTTGACGAAGCTTTTGTTCGGCAAAATCCTCAGCCTGTTGACGAACCTGATCCACTTTAGACAAGAGATCGCGGGCTTCCAGATGATCCGGATTTAATTTGAGCACCCGATCAAGCAATTCTCCCGCTTGGACAAAGTCTTGAGAAGCAAAGGCCTGGAGGGCCATATCGTAAAAACGTTCCGTAAGGCTTTGGAACCTTTCGTCAATGCGGTTCAAATAGGTTTTGGCCCCCATATGGTCCGGTTGGAGGGCCAGGATGGCGTGAAACTCTCGGCGCGCGCGAAGGAGGTCGTCCACCTGGAAAAATTGTTCCCCCCGCGCGAAATGGTCATCCACCTGGGCCTGCAATTGTTCTTGGCGCGCCCCGCTCTCCATGTGTTTAAATTCCGTTTCAATCCTTTTGGCGAGAAGTTTAGCGGGTCGATGCCAAGGGGCCACCGCCAAAATTTGATTGGCCTGCATGTAGGACTCCACCATGTAGCCCTGGGCGTAACGGGCCAAAGCCCGCTTATACGCCACATCCACTTGGGAAACCACTTTCACTTGCCGGTAGGCTTCCCCAAAACGGAAGCTCAAACTCACCCGATGGCTGTCGCCAAAGGGACCAAAAGGAATAAATCCATAATCCAAGTGCAAACGTTCATTCCCTATCCCAAACCCGTAAGTCAGACCCGAATCTAAATCATTATTGCCCTTGAACCCCAAACGAAAAGCCATGATTTCCCAAATCCAATATTCCGCCCCGGCATTAAAAAACAGGTTGCCGTCCGTTGGAAAAACCACATCCCCGGCCACCGTCATATTATCCCCAAAGAGGGGGTAGGATACCCCGGCTTTCAACTGCGTTGGAAAAGACGAATTCTCTCCATTAAACGAAAGCCCTGTTCCCACATTCTGGAGAACCATCGACGTACGCAACCCTTCGTTCCAATCCCCTCGACATTTGTAGATAAAACCCAAGTCCACCATATACCCAATGGCCGAATCCGTATCCAACGTTTTATTGAGGATTTTAAGATTGACCCCCGTTTTAATCCCAGGAAACCACTGAAAATCCTCCCACGGTTTGGCCCATCCGAGGGTCAAAAGGGTGTCCGATGCCTCCACGTCTCCGATGGAAGGTCCCGAGCCATCGTATCTTTTGATCCCATCCACCCGCAAAACAGACGCACCGGCCCCCCAGACCCCAAGGGATTCCGTTGGGCGAGCGTAATAAAGGACATCTTGCGAGATCCCTTGTATGGATTTATGATGCATAAAGGTGATCTCTTTTTGGGTCAAATCCCCCAACCCCGCGGGGTTCCAATAAAGGGCCGTGGCGTCATCCACCGCCGCCGTTTGGGCTTCCCCCATGGCCACCCCGCGCCCGCCCACACCCATTTTCAAGAAATTGGCGGTGGTGTTCCCGGAAGATTTCCCCCAGACGACCGCCGCCCCGGCGCCAAGGACAAACAACACAGACAACGCGCGCCGGATCCTCACCGGATCACCATCAACTTCCCGACCACGCGCTGTTGCTCGTTTTCGATCATGTAGAGATAGACGTCAGACCCCACAGGTTCCCCACTGTCCGAGGCCACGGGATTCCATGGAATAAACGAAACATTTTCAAAAGGCAGGGTTTTCACCAGGCGTCCATCCAGCGTGAAAATTTTGATGGTCCCAAAACTAGACAATCCGGTAAAGGTGATCCCATTTTTATCTTGCGCCGGCCGATAGGGAACTGGGTAAGGATGGGCTTCGGTGAGGTCATAGTTCGGATTGGTCCTCAGTCCGTAGGTGGCATTGTGTCGGAGCGGCGTGGACACCACTTTCCGGGTTTCATCCACTTGGCTGTTGGGCATTTTGTTCCAGAAACCGGTCTGCTCATCCAACTCAAAGATCGCCAGGTCTTTAGGCCTCGCGGCACTCCCCACGATCCGGCCCTGAGCGTCCAAAGGCCATTTTTCGTAACTAAAAAACAACTGAACGGCCCCGGCAAACGGTTGTGTTCGCAACTCTCCGTTGGTTGAAAAGACACTTAACTCTTTCGCCGCAAACAAATTCCGATAGGCGCCCCCCGGTCCGCGCGACAGCGCTCCGTTGGCTTTATCCAACACGCCCGGAAGGCCCGGTGACCCCGCCACGGAAACCATATCCGGCCGATCATTGATCGCCATCCCCGCCAGCTCCCTCCCCAACGCGTAAGGGCTCACTTCCACCCACGCCACGTCATCCTCGCTCACAAAAACCGCCGGCGTCGCCGGGTCCATGGCCGTGTAGAATAAGACACTCAGTTTATTCTCCAAGGCGTTATTGGCGTTATCAGTCGGAGAAGGGCTGGTGGAAGTAAAAAACCGGTAAGCGCTCCCAGGCAAGAAGCTGTTCGTCAAAAGAAAGGGGAGAATAACCGCCCCTGAAGAGTTGGCAACAATCGCGTTGCTCATCCCTGGTGCGCGAATTTCTTTACGCGATTCCACCCGCCGACCGTCCGGGCCACGGACCAGGGACAATTGAATCGCGTTATTCCCAAAGATCATCGCTTCACTGAATTCCACCGGAATGGATTGGTCCGTCGGATTAACCGCCGCGTAGCGGAGGGTCTCATCAATGGGCGGGTATCGTTTTCCTGAAAGGGAAACGTTGTTCCATCGAGGAAGAATCTGATCCGGGGTGTATGTGTAGCGAAAGACGGCGAGATGGTCGTTCGAGGTCCAGTTCCCCGCTTGGTCATACCCCCGCACTTTAAAGTAGAACGTTGTGGTTTGAGTGATTTCCGAAAAATCCACCTCAACACCCGGAGTCGCCCTGAACGGCAAAAATTGAGGGGATTGGGTGGACCGCTCAGGTGTCACCGCCGTGTCCGAAGAAACACTGTAGGTCCACCCAAGAATTGGGCTTCGAGAAATACGGTTTCCTATGGTGTCCGTACTGGCCCAAGAAAAATAGGGGTCGGGATCCCCATAGATCGTGTCCTGAGACAGTAAAGTTTCCGTTGATCCCACCGAGAAAAAACCCGCTAATTGTTCCGGTTTGGGGGGGGTCGTATCAATGTAAACTCGGAAGGCCACGGTGGAAAAGATAGTCGAAAGGTCTAACGCCCCATTAATCACCGCCGTCCCAGCCGAATTAAGATAGAAAAGTCCTTCAGGAGCGCAGAATCCTTTGAGTGCGTCATTGACTCTGGGCGAGTTTATCCCTCCCGTGGAGAGGCATCGTTGGAGAGCATCTATTTTTCCGTTCCACCCCTGAGAATTTGACAAATTGCTGCCATCCACCCCCACCGCACCATTGGACCAGATGACGTTAAAGTGAGACGAGTTCGCCGCTTGAAAAGGAACCTGAGTGGAGTTAAAATAAACTTTTTTCTCCCAACTCGTCAGATGGGTTTCAATTCCTCCATTCGGCATTGGCAACGTTACCAGAGGAACCCCCGCGCTTGGCTTTACGGACAGTCCTTCCCCTGGCCCTTCGGATTCTCCCTGTTGGTTTCTTGAATACAGAACAATTTTATATCCAGAATCCTCAGGTAAATTGCGCAGCAAAAGACGCCCCGAGGAAACCCATTGCGTGGCGGTCAACCACACCGGATTGACACTCGTAAACGAGGCGAGCCCCGGCGACCCGTCGGATTCAAGTTCGGCGTATTTTCGGTTCTGTTCATGAAAGGGGGCGACAGCCTCCGCTTCTGTCGCTAATTGAACGGCGTATTCCGTGTAAGGAGGATTATTCGTATCTGGAAAACCAATCCCCATCACTTGATCAAGCAAAGGAACGGCCGTCGAAGGAGCTCGTGGAACCGAAGCTCGGGTCCAGACCTGAGTGGAACTCACTGGGGAAACTTCATCAAAACCGTTGTTCGACCTCACCAACAAATTCACCAGAGTGTTTGGAAGTAACGATTCAAAAAGATGCCTTGGCGCGTATGAATTTGACGACCACGTCAATCCATTATCCTTGCTGGCGTTGTAAACTGTGATCAGCCCATTGGATTCAGGATCCCAGTGAACTTCAACCTTTTGCCCCGTCGAATCACTTTCAGGTTTTTCAATTGGCGACAATATTCTGGGAGCGAGGGGTAGCGTTCTCCTGGAAATAGTCGTCGCTGCTTGCTCTGGGTTATACTTGTGCCCGGAAGCCGCAACCGAAATGGAATACAAATTCCCAGCTTGAAGATCTGGAGGAGTCGTAAATCTCGTTGCTCTTGTAGAATAATTAAAGGTATGAGCTGAATCAAATATTGTGACAATATGGTTCGTTCCAACCGAATTCCCATTCAAGCCCCAGGACAGGGTGACTGACGATGAATAAACAGTAATCCCCCCCAACAAGAAAAGCGCTTGATTGGGCCTTGTGACCTCCACAACGGTCTTTTCGGGCTCGGGCCAAACACTTCCGATGGCACGAACCGCTTTTACTTTAATGTTGTACGTCGTGTTCGGGGTTAAATCAGGAAGAAGATATTCGAAACCAGAAAGACGCTTAAACGACCTTCCATCGTCCCATTCAACCTGATATTCAGTGCCCGGCCTATTTCGAATCGGAACCGTTCCCACCGTTTCTGTTGGAGCGCTCCATTTAACTAAAATGGTATTGGTGGTTACAACCGGGGGGCGATCCACAGTCAGCTTGGGGGCCAAAGGGGCCGTGAAAGCCGCGCTGGTGATCCACTCGTCACGAGGAGGAATACCTGCGCCCGCCGCTAAGGCCCGAACGTTCACCACATACTTCTGATTGGCCCACACGAGGCCTTCCGTCTCTGAAATTTCAGTCGCATGCACTCCAACACCTAAGGGCTTTTGTACAACAATATGCTCTATGCCATCGACAGTGGTTGAAACTGAAATTTCATACTGTGTTCTTTCGGGAGCGTTATTTCCATGATCCCACCCGAATTTCACCCGGGATCTGGGGTCGGAAGGGTCTAATACCATCAGGTTAATAGGAGAGGAGGGGAATGTGTAGGCGTCTGAAGGAATGGAAAATACGGCACCTTCCTCCGCACGCACATGGGTGTAATAGAGTTGATTTGAAGAAAGGTTTTGTCCTAAAACATCGGTCTTAAACACATGGGATCCTTCCCCAGCCGCCGTCGTGAAAGACGCCGTCCGGCCAGGTTCAAAACCAGAAGAGGTCGACAACTCCAGCACGTATTTTGTAAGGGAATCGTTGACGGTTTTGTCCCAAACCAATTTCAACTCTTTGGTCGGATCGTCTGCACCAGCGGCTCCGAAAGAGAGGATAGGGACAACAGCGGCCGCTGTTCGATTATTCACCGTATTGGACCTCAAGATCTCCCCTGAGTGCCCGTGGACATCCACGCGAACAAAATAATTTTTGTTCGGCGTTATGGGTCCGAAGGGCAGCCGGATCTCACTGTTCGTATCCCCCGCCTGGGTTACGTTGAGAGAAAGGATGGGGGAATTCATCGATTCATTTTCCGCCACAGAAACGACGTAACGGGTTCCTATTGGATTACCGTTGGCTCCCCACACCATCGTGCCTGAGTCCGTCAAAAGCGTCAAATTCGACTGCTCCAAAACAATGGGGTTTGCGCGCGTGGATTCCCCCGCTGGAAACGCCACTGGCACCGTCAATTGATTCCCATGGTTTATGGCGCGCACCTGAGCGAAATAGGTCGTATTCGGCACTAAAGGGAGCAAATCCACCGACAGGTTTTTAGTCTCTGCAAAAACATCGATCGAACCAAAACGAGAATCCGTATCCACATCCACGCGATAAAGGGTTCCGTCGGGGTTTCCATGGGATTCCCAACGGGCCGTCATTGAGGTTGTGTACAACGTAAAGGAAGGCGTCAAAGGTTCCTTCGCCAGCGTTACCTCTTCCCACGAATTGGACAAGCTGGGCCAGGAGCTCCCCGATGGAGTCGAAACCGACATTTTGAACTGGTACGTGGTGTTCGGTTGCAACGAAGTCGCGGAACGTTCGAAAGGACCTGGCCCAGAAATCGACAGGGAATCGATGGGGTCACTATCCCTCTCCAATCGCCAATCCAAGTGATAAACGGTCGCCGGCGCGTTTTTAGCTATGGCATTCTCAACATCCGACCAGGTGATCGTTAAGGTGTCCAAACTATAAAACACGGGCCCCCTCTGAGCCTGAATGGGCGCTGTAAAGGAACTTCGTGGATCCGACACCGCATGGGCACCACCAACGGGATCGGCCTTTAGCGCCGTCACACAAACCGAATACAGGGCATTGGCCGGGATGAAAATATTTCCCGAAGTATTTTCAAACAACCGAACGACCGAAGAAGCTGATCCTGCCGAGAAGGTTGGGAGTGACGACAATAGGCCGCCGGTGCAATTCGGAGATCCATAGAGTTTGGCTTCATACCTCGTGTTGGAGTGATTTCCCATCGTTTCCACCGTGAAACCAACTTGTCGGGATGGAAAATCGGGGACAGAAAGACTCACCTGGGGAGCATTGGGCAAGGTATAAAAAAGAGGGGAACCGGAATCATAGATATCCGCCCCAGAAGAAAAAGCACCCGCTCTATTTTTCCCACGAATCCAAACATAATGAGGTGCGTTTGATATCAGTCCCGTAAATTCAACCGACATGGAATTCGACCCCAAGTAGGGAACCGTCTGGCGCGGATAACTAGGGTTATCAAAAGAGGGCGTGGTGGAGAGCGTCACTTCGTAGGAATGGGGCCCAGCATCGTTAAGCGGGTTCATGGACCAAGTGATTCTCGCACGCGTCGGGAAGACATCCGGCTCGCCCACAAGGACATTCACCGGTTTTGATACAGAGGTAACGACATCCCCCGTTCCAGTGTCTTCCAAAGCCCGACCCCGGAAGTCCCAGGTACTAACCTTGTAATAATAAGTTGTGTTTCCTTTCAAGGAAGTAAAAGCCTGCGAGTTTATTGAAAACAATGGTGGGTTCGGCAATTGGGGATGATTCGGGGAGGAAAAATTTTCGACCGTATCTAAATGCGCTTGATATTTACCTAAAAGCATTCTTTCGATCCAATTAACTGTGAGGGAAGATGAAGTAATTAGAGTCACGGAAGAAAGGCTTGGTAAACCCGAAGCGATAACAGTTGAACCACAATCGATCCAAGAGGTTAAGAAATTACTCCCATTAAACACGCGCAAATAAACATAGTAGCGAACGTTTCTGTTTAAATTCCCATTTGAAAAAGTCAGGGATTGTCGACTATTGGTACGAATCGAAGCAAGAACTTCCCGTTCAATGATATCGACAGGTGGATTGATGTTGGATCTTGTAATAACAGCTTCAAAACTCAGATCATGCCCATCCGGATTTTCTGGGTTAAAGGCCAAAATCACATCCGAACGAGAAACATCGACGGAGAGGACCGGGTTTGAGGGCGTTTTTGCTAAAGTCCGAACAGGGGGGGAAACATAAGAAAATGATTTGTTCCCTGGGTTATCATGATCGATCGAAGCAATCCCGACATAGTAGGGGGTATCGTAAGAGAGGCCCGGCAATTCAACAGCCTCATGAATAAATCCGGCGGGTTTCCCAGTGACGATGGGACCACGAAGGCCTGAGTCAAAATTGGTTTCATTGAGCGGCGACTGGGAATAACGGATGTCATAGGAGGAAACACTTTCAACGTAATCGACCCCAGCCGAGGGGGCGGTCCAGCTCAATGCCAGTGTCGAGTCCGATTTTGCCGTCACCCCAAAATCGGAAATCGTTTTGGGGTAGTAAAAACTTTGGTGCGGTCCAGGCGCCAACTGAATACTCCCAATCCCCGACAGGGTCGTTTCCATGGGGCTTACTGTCCCATGTAAATTCAATCCCCCACCCGTCTGATAAAACACCCCCCCCACATTCACATCGTCCCGCAAACGATAGTCGTCATTCGACCGGTCCAACCCGTGGACAAAAACAGGAAGAAAAGCCGCCGCCACGACTGGCAGCGCCCCCCCCCATCGACTCCGTTTTTGCCTCAATGCGTTCATTTCGCTTTAGCCTCCATCGGCATCGAACGGGAACCTATTGAATCAGGTTACCCACCAGGGTTGTTGATTCACAATTTGCAACAGGAGCCGGCTGATCACAATTTTGAGAATTGCAAGAATAATACAAAGGACTCCCAGCAGAAACTCCACACATCGCCGTTTTATACACTTTCCCTTGAATAAGGCGGCCGTCCCCTGTCAAATAAATTGTCGTAAGTGCGGCGGCATTAAAATCATCTTTCACAATTGAACCGGAAAGGTCCAGTTTCCCGTACCCAATGGCCGCGTTATCATTAATATTTTCGTTAACGATGCTGTTATTCCATAATGAGGCTGGAACTTTCCCACTGGAATTGAGCTGAAGTAACCCGCCCGCCGAGTTCACAGTGTTTCCCAGTTTCGTCACCGTTTCGCTTAATCGGTCATCCCCCAACCGCCCCACCGTGATCTTTCCAGCATCCAAACCTGTTGCCACTTTCTCGTTTGTGATCGAGTTTAATTTAATTTCCGCTGTTCCCACGCTATTGGCCCCAACGGAAAGGGCGTAAGGCGCGGCGACCAATCGTTGTCTTTGGGGAAATTCGGAGGCCGTCCCCACTTTAACTCCCAAATACACGGCCTGATTTGAAGTAAACAAATCAGGCTTGGTTCTTAAATCGATCAGGCACGAAAACACACCATTTTGAGGAGTAACGGACACCGATGGAGCGGTGAACAACAGGGATCCACCGGAAGCCATATCATAAAATTTAAAAATGACATCAATTGGACTGCCCTCCACAGGGACGCCACTCGCACCCGTCAATTTCCCTTGGTAGTTAATATAGAGAGGGGCTTCGGCGAGAAGGGGCAACCCCATCGCCATCACGACCCCAAGACCAAGAATGGATTTCATTACGAGGGATGCTTTTTTCATAGGATTAACCCTTTTACCTTTATTTTCTTCATTTTTTCCTGGTCGCCCCACTCGATTCCGTTGAAACGACCGTTCCCATTGAAACGCAAACCTGTGGCCCCTTGCGGGGCCCCATACAAATCGTATGCGACATTTTGACCAAATTCAACAAAACACCCCGATTCTCAAATTCAGGGGAAAAAAATCCAAATAATCAGATTGTTATCGTGGTGGCAAAACCTTACCTCCCGCCATCCCTCCTTAGACAGGAGGGGGTGTCACTGTAAGGTTCATCTCCTTAATCTTACTCTCTAATACACTAATTTCAAGGCCTAATTCTCGAGCTACTTTTGGCAGCTCCCCCGGATGTTTTTTGAGGACGCTCTCAATATGTTCCCGCTCCACTTTTTGAATGACTTCGTTGAGACCGGTGACGAAAGTTTGGGCCTCCATGGTGGGCCGGGCGTTCCGAACGCTCATGGGAAGATGCACAGGCAAAACCACATCCTCAGCCAAGAGGGTGGCGCTCCTCAGCGCATTTTGCAATTCACGAATGTTCCCCGGCCACCGATAGGCTTTGAGCAACGAAATCGTTTCAGGATCTACGGAAAGACGGGGTTTCCCCAACTGTTTTCGAAACCCGTCCACCATCCACACCATCAGGGCCTCCAGGTCCTCAGACCCCCGGTGGCGTAAAGCGGGAAGGTCGATGACAAACACCTTGAGCCGATGAAAAAGATCTTCCCGAAAAGTTCCCTGAACGACCGCTTTTTCCAAATCCAGGTTTGTGGCAGCCAGAATCCGAACATCCAATAAAATGGGCCCCTTCCGACTTCCCAATCGTTCAATTTTTGGTTCTTGAAGGAATCGAAGAAGTTTGGCCTGAATGGGCAGAGAAAGATTGCCAATTTCATCCAAAAAAAGGGTCCCCGAATTCGCCTGTTCAAACTTCCCGGCCCGGGGGGTATCCGCCCCGGTAAAAGCCCCTTTCTCGTTCCCAAAAAGTTCGCTTTCGATAATGGATTCGGGGAGAGCGGCACAATCCACCACAACAAACGATCGCTTGGCCCGCGGGCTCCGGTGATGAATGGCCCGGGCGGTTACCTCTTTTCCTGTACCGCTTTCCCCGAGAAGAAGTACCGGCACATCGGTGGGAGCCACCTTGTCAACCAGTTCCATGACACGCTGCATTTCGGCACTTTTCGCTGTAACCTCGACTTCCCCTTCTCCCAACGCCGTGGGTTTCCCCGCGGGGACTTGGTGCGCCAATTTTGTAACGTCCAGCGCCTGTTGGGCAACGGATTTCAACTTATCCGCTTCCAAAGGTTTAATGAGATAATCCAACGCGCCCAGTTTCATGGTTTCCACCGCGGAAGTCACGGTCTGGAAAGCCGTCATAATCAGCACAGGAAGATGGGGGTGGGTTTCACGGATTTTGCGAAGAGTTTTCACCCCATCCATCCCCGGCATTTGCAAATCCAAGAAAACCAAATGGACATCGCTTTTCTTTAAAACGCGCAAACATTCTGCCCCGTTGGACGCGCTCACCACCTCGTATCCCGCCTCACCGAGGATCCGGTGAAAGATCATTCCCACAGAGGGCTCGTCATCAACCACGAGGACGCGGGGAAGAGCCGGCTTCGTCATGGGGTTTTGACCCCGTCCTTTATAGGGACCACGGGGGAAACAGGAAGAACGATTTGAAAGGTGGTCGGGGCTCCAGATTTCATCGTCATTTCGCCCCCATGGCTCTCAATCACACGACGGGCAATGGCCAACCCCAACCCGGTTCCCCGTTCCTTGGTGGTAAAAAAAGGTTCGAAAAATCTTCGACGAACCTCGTTCGGGATGGCCGGTCCGGTATCGGAAATTTGAAGTTGGATGCCTCCCGGCGTCCGGCGTGCTTGCAAGGTAATGCTCCCAGGTCCTTGAATGGCTTCCAACGCGTTGTCAACGAGGTAACCCAAGACCTCTTCCATGAGTTCCTTATCGAGAGGGACCAAAGGTAACGGTTCTTCGTAGCGTTTCTCGATCATCACTTTTTGAAGATCGACCCGCGCCCGAATTCCGGACAAAACATTGTTCACCAATTCATGAAGGTCCTCCAACTGGAGGCGCGGCTGATACGTGCGGGAGAACCCGATAAAATCGTGTGTCATCCGTTCCAGAATTTTCACTTTATCCTCAATGGCCAGAGTGACTTCATGCTTCTCATCCGTTGCCGCAAAGTGCGATTTCAAATATTGGGCGCACATTTGGATCACATTCAGCGGATTTCGCATCCGATGCGCCAACCATCCGGAGACCGACCCCAAGGCGGCCAACCGTTCCTTTTCAAACAGCTGCTCTTGGACCCGCTTCAGCTCAACGGAAAGGCGTTGCTTTTCCACGCAGCGTCCCACCGTGGCCAACAGAGCTTCGCGGGTGAACGGTTTGGTAATGTAGTCGTACGCCCCAAACCGCAGAGCTTCTAACGCAGATTGGAGTCCACCAAAAGCCGTCATTAAAACGACCTCGACCATGGGGTATTTGGCCTTGATATTTTTCAGGAGGGTCATTCCGTCCATCTTCGGCATGTTGATGTCCGTGAGGACCAATTGGAAAGACGCCTCCGAGAGCCGCTCCAACGCTTTATCGCCATCCAGGGCGGCCTCCACTTCGTACCCGCAATCGGACAACAGGTCTCCACACAATTCGCGAAATCCGGATTCATCGTCCACCACCAGGATGCGGGCCACAGCCATTAGACTACCCGTCCAGACGATAGCCGAAACCAAGGATGGTCGTTATCTTATCCCCTTGTGGCCCGAGCTTTTTCCTTAAATGTCGAATATGCACGTCAATGGTTCCTGTGTTCCCCGGCGTATCGAACCCCCACACCGCGGTCAACAAACTTTGCCGACTCACGGCCTTGTTCCGGTTTTTAAAAAGGACGGTGAGAAGATCAAATTCTTTCGGGGTCAGATCCACACTTTTCCCCTTCACCCGCACCGCGTGCTTGTCCAAATCCACCATTAAATCCCCGGAAGAAAAAGACAACACTTCCGGCTGAGCTCGATCAAAACGACGAAGAAGGGCTTTAATTCGGGCCAGGAGTTCCCGTTGACTGAACGGTTTCGTCATGTAATCGTCCGCCCCCATTTCCAACCCCATGACCTTGTCCGATTCTTTGTCCTGAACCGTTAACATGAGCACCGGAACATGCCGCCCCCGAACGTCTTGGCGAATCTGTCGGCAGAATTCCAGTCCCCCAATAGAGGGCAACCACACATCCAAAAGGATGAGATCCGGATTCCCCTCATAGAGCCATTTAAACCCCTGATCTGTGTTGTTGGCGACCATGGACTGAAACCCGTGCTCTTCAAGAATGTCAGAGGTCAGTTGACACAATTGGACATCGTCATCAATAACGAGAATCTTTTTTCCGGCCATACGTTAGCCTCCGCCCCGGGGAGGAGGGGGATGAGGTGAAAACCCCAACTCACTAAAGATATCGGGTAGAATGGGGGGGACTTCCTTCTTTTCCCCAGAGGTCTCCTTAGAAAGGGAGCGATCGCGCCGATCCATCACGTAGGCGCTTTTGCCAAAGGTCTTGGCGTAGGCTTTTAACTCACTCGCCATGGAACTAATTTCCCCGGGATGGGAAAACCGCCTTTCGCCATTGGAAACGATGGCGAGGGCAATTCCGATAAAGGGGAAATGAGCGGGTTCCCCCTGACGTGTTTTTCCTTCAATGTAGCCTCGTGCCCGATCGTCGGGATCGTAAAGGCTCGGGACAGCGGTGTCAAAACGTTTGATGATTTCAACGGAAACTTCTTCGGCCATTTCGGCGGGGAGAATGGCAATAAAATCGTCCCCCCCCACATGCCCAATAAACCAAAGGCCGCTCAAAGCAACGGAAGAAGCCGCCCGTCCTTCCACAGACAAAACGATGCACTGAGCCGCCAATTTAATGGCCTGGTCTCCCCGAAGGAAACCGTAACGATCGTTAAAGGCTTTGAAATTATTTAAATCGGCGTAGATGACCGCGAACCCTTCCTGCTTCCTGAGCCGACGTTCCATTTCCTGCAAAATACTCGTGTTTCCAGGAAGGTGCGTTAAGGGGTTGGCGTCCAACTCACGAATGTTCCGACTGAGAGCGTTCTCCAAACGAGCCTGGAGCCTCTCGGTATCGATAGGCTTCGTGAGGTAATCATCGGCCCCCGCGCGAAGGCCGGCGATCTCGTTCCGTTTATCCGACAGGGCCGTCAACATGACGATCGGGACCGTCCGAAGGGTGCTGGTGCGCCGCATGGCCCGACACAGGGTGTAGCCGTCCGTGTCGGGCAAATCCACGTCTAAAATAATAGCGTCCGGAGGGTTTTCAAGCGCCACCCGCATAGCGGATTTCCCAGTGACCGCCATAGACACATCGAACCCACATTCCTCCAAAAAATCTTTGAGGAATATAGGGAGATTCGCCTCATCGTCGACGATAAGGACCCGAGGGCGGGCAAGAGGCGGGAGTGTTTCTTCGGGAGTATCCATTAGTTGAAAATCCTCGCGTCAGCAACGGCATGGGCGGGAGCGACTTTTGGCAATGTGAAAAAGAAGGTGGTGCCTTGCCCGGGCTCACTTTCCGCCCAAATACGTCCCCCGTGCGCCTCCACAATTCCTTTCGCAATCGCCAGCCCCAATCCCGTTCCTTTCGGACCCCCCATTTTTTGACGGGTCCCAGGGACTTGTTTAAACCGCTCAAAAAGGTGCTCGATAAATTCTTTCGGAATGCCAATTCCGGTATCGGAGACACTGACGGTGATCTCAACACCTGTGTCCTTCGCGTCAAGCGTCAACACCCCGCCCTCGGGTGTAAACTTATACGCATTGGAAACCAAATTGGTGATGACCTGACGCATCTTTTCATCGTCCGCGGGCAGAGCGGGAAGATTCTCCGCAGCCAATACACGGGACGTGATGTTCTTTTTCTCTAAGAGAGGGGCAAAAAGGCTCATGGTTTCGTCCAGAGCCTTCGCCACACTGAAAGGAGTTTTCCGAATATCCACCCGGCCGGCTTTAAGCTTTGCTAAATCCAAAATATCGTTTATGAATTGGGTCAAACGTGTGGTACTGTCCAATATGATATTGAAGGCCTTGGTCCGTTTTTCAATGGGGATTTGTTCCAACGGTTTCCGCGTCATCAGTTCCACATACCCCGAGATGGCCGCTAATGGCGACCGGAGCTCATGGGAAACAGAGGAAACAAATTCGTCTTTCAATTGGTCAAGTTCCTTTAGCCTCACGGCCATAATATTGAATTCATGGGCCAGAAACCCCAGTTCATCTCGGCGACTCACGTAAATTTGTGTGTCCAAATTGCCTTCTCCAATGGCCTTCGCCCCCGCCGCCAACTGGTGCAACGGCCGGGTTATTTGCGCGGACATGAGAAGGGTGGCCATGACCGCAAGGATCAGGGAGACCCCTGCCACAACCAGAACGATTTGCTGAACGCGCCCCACTTTATCGGCAATGGTGGCCTGGACGTAGCTCTGATAGAAACCCATTCGGACCATCCCTGCCGACTGCCCCTCTCGTCTGATTTCCGTTGAGACTTCCACGATGACCTCCCCCCGCGGGATCTGAATTAATCGACGGGGAAGACCCGGTTCGACCGCGTGAGAAAAATACGGGTAAATTTGGCGAAACTGTGCGGTATCCCCAATCGTTCGCCCCAGCTCCTGATTAACAAAAACCGCGTAGGCGAGCCCCGGGAGTGATTTCCTCAGGCTGTCCACGTAATTGGCCACCAGGACAGGATCCCGCAACACCAGGGATTCCTCACAGGTTTGGGAAAAACTATTCAGGGTCGTCTCCTGATTCGAGCGAACCTCCGCAAGAAAAACCTTCCGAAGGAGAACGAGCGTAGAAACGCTGATCCCCGCCACGAGGGCGACGATGATAACCCCTGTAAAAAGACTTAAGCGCGCGCGTAGTTTCATGGGTGTGCCAGTCCTATTCTCTGGCAAGTAACTCTATGCGACAAAAGGGCCAAAATCAAGCCTTTCTTTAAACCACAGACCAGCAGGGTGACTTATTCTAAGGTCGAAACCACCACACCATACATCAGGCATCTTAAGATTCCCTTAAGAAGTTGCAACATTTCTGAAACGAAATTGAAAACAAGTCGTAACAGAAAGATCACAGACATATCCCATAATCGATAAACGAATCTTGCTAATAATTGAACATGATTTCTTAGATCGGCAGGGAAAGGGGAACGACCGCAGAGAAATAAAACAAATTTCTGATCACTTAAACAACATCGCTCTATCAAAAAAAGGAGATGCACAGACCCAAAAACGTCTTCTCCTCGTTTTGTTAGCTTTTCTCTATAATTTTTACTGCAGCACCGGATTTAAGATCGTTAGGGCGCTGGGTAATCACCAGGTCCCCCGGCTCAAGACCACTGGAAACCAACGTAAATTGACTGGAAATATAGCTCACCTCAACATCCCGATGCTCGGCCTTATTGTCTTTATTGACGATATAGACGCGGTTTCCCCCTGATGTTTTTTCTACGGCATCGTTGGGAACAACCAATGCGCTGTCTTGTTCAAAAATCGTGATACGAACACGGGCAAACATACCCGGAAGAAGAAGACCTCCATCATTCGCCAGGAGGGCTTCGATCCCAAGCGTACGGCTTCCCAGGGAAACAATGGGATTAATTTTATCCACCTTCCCGGTAAACTCCACGTTGGGGTAGGTGTCCACGGTAAGAATGACTTTTTGCCCTGGAAAAATTCGATCGATTTCCTTTTCGATCACCCCCACCTTAACCACCACCGTTTCGATATTCACTAACGTGGCAATCTTTTTGGCCGGTGTGACAAACTCTCCCACTTCCGCTTCTTTGTCCCCAAGAATTCCATCCCGGGGACACCGCAAAACCGTTTTTTCCATCTCCAAGGCCGCCAAGTCGGCGGTGACCTTCGCCTCTTCCAATTTATTGAGGGATATTCCTCCGATGGCGTAAAGTTTTTCCATCTGCTCCAATTCGATCCGGGCTTTTTTCAATTTCAGATACGTGTCCCGCTGGTTCAGTCGGGCGATCACATTCCCTTTGCGAATTTTATCCCCTTGGCGAAACTCAAAAAGGTCAATAATCCCATCCACTTCAAACCGCAAAGGGATTTCGTTCCCCCCCTGAATCGTTCCCACGGCCACCATCGGATCAACGAATCGTTCGGGTTTTATTTCCACGACATTGACGGCTAACGTCCCACCGTCCGGACCTTTTTTCGAAGAGGCCTCAGGCTTTTTCGCTCCGAGGGAATTCACGAATTTCATTGTCCCAAAAATAACAAGAACCCCGCACCCCATCAGGAGGAACATAAAAACAAACTTATGTTTCTTAGCAAAGGGGCCTACAGCCCGATGGAGAAATCCATGAAGGGGACCACGAACCACAGGCTTCGCCCTCGACATTGGGGGCCGAGGAACAGACGTCGGCCTCCCCCCCACCGGAGGAGGTAGGGAAGGTTGATCCGGATTATCAGTCAGAAAAATTTTCCCCCTTGGGATAAACAACACAGCCCTGTCCAAAACATCGATCTCGGGCGAAGGGCCATGAACGTCCGCCAGGCACCATTATGACACCACTTTCTCTATTACACAAGGCCATCATTCTATCGTTTTATGGGTTACCTGTTAAGTGAGGCGCTTGGCAAAGAGAAAACCCAAAACAATAATTTCCCTAAATCACATGGAATAATATTTTAGTAAAATTAGCTCCTATGAAAACAACCCATCGCTCGATTTTGTTCATGTCTTTATTCGCCTTTTTCTCGCCCGCCTACGCTGACATGTCCAGCCTTAACCTGGGTCTCGATTACACCCTCCGAGGGATTGTCATACAAAACAACGACACAGACGCAAACACCAGCGATAACCTGGGATACTATTCCCATCAGGCCCGTGTTTCAATGAATGGGTGGCTGAGCAAAGAGGTTGAAGCGGGCTTGCGTGTTCAATCCGTCAATGTGTGGGGTCTGGAGGGAAGCACTCGAACCCCGACCTCCCGATACCCCTCTGCCGACGGTTCTCCTTGGATCGAACACATTTATGTCCGCATGCCAAACCTGATCGGAAACCATGTGGATCTCACGATTGGCCGGCAACCCTTGGTTCTCGGGGATGGGATGATTGTTTCTGACGATGGACTTGGGTTCAACGCCATCCGGGCTAAGGCCAAGTTTCCGCGAGGATTGGGAATGGATCTGTTTACCGCTAAGATTTCCGAAAGTCTCCATGAAAATAAAGATTCAGATTTAAACGGCGCGATTCTTTCCCTGGATCAGGGCGACAACCGATGGGAGTTGGGTTGGATACGGGAAACCCACGATAGCCCTTCCACTTACACATTAGGATTATCCACTGTAACGGCGAACACGATTGCCCGCACTTTTTACGATGTTCGCCTTTTCGGAAACCTGAAAGACGCCTACTACAAATTGGAAATGGCCTTAGTCAATGGGAACACCCGCGTTGAGGATAAGGATATAAAGATCTCCGGAATTGCGGAAAAAATCGAATTGGGGGCCCAATCCGACACGGCTCGGTTTGGGCGATTCGGGGTCAAAGCTCTTTACGCTTCCGGTTCAGGGGACGACGCGGGAACACCCGACAAAGATGAATCGTTTCGGCCCACGTTCGCTAAACGTTGGAACGGGTTACAACGGGCGGGCTGGGGCCAGCACTATGGAGCGACCCTATCGGACGCTTATGATTCCCAAGAACCTTTTTCTCCAACCGCCACGGGATTGCCTTCCGGGGCCTCTGGAATAAAGACTTTGGGGTTTGGCGTCTTCACCGTTCAATGGGTAAAATGGACGGGATCCATCGACTATTTCACCTACGATTCCCGAGTGAAGGTCGCCAGCGAGAACAGCCTGGGGGCCGAATTGGATTTGGGAATTGATTTTCGCTATTCAGGGGATGTGATCTTCAAATTGAGCAGCGCCACGTTTTTTCCCGGTCCCATTTACGGCGAAAACGCTTCAAAAGTTACCCGCTACACCGCCGAAACCCAGATCCACTTCTAGTCCCCTAAAACAAGAAAGCCGCGAGAGACAATTGTCTCTGGCGGCCATCCTTGTTGCGGGGGTAGGATTTGAACCTACGACCTCGAGGTTATGAGCCTCGCGAGCTACCAGGCTGCTCCACCCCGCGCAAGGATTGTAGCAAACCCGGAAGGGTTTCCTCAACTTTTTCTTTTCTGTTTCCCTAAAAACAAAATACCCAAGAACAAAAAGAGGGCACACAGCTTTAAAAAAACATCCCCGAAACGAACGTAAAAGGTCAAATGGTCCAGAGGCGCCGGATGTCCGATCAGAACAGCAGGCTCGAGAAGAGTGGTACGCCCGGTCACTTCGCCCCGTGGGGAGACAAAACCCGAATACCCTGTGTTCGCCGCCCGGGCAACCCACCGACGGTTTTCGACAGCGCGCAACACGCTCGCCGCAAAATGTTGTTCCGGCGCGGCCGTGTGACGATACCACCCATCGTTCGTGATGTTGACCAACACCTGGGCCCCCGCCAACGTAAACCGTCGAACCAAATCGGGGAACAGGCCTTCAAAACAAATCGTGACGCCGACCTTCGTCCCGGGCACCGACAGAACAGAGGTTTCCCCCCCTGAATCGAATGAACCCAAATCGTTAAGAACACGAACAAACCGTGCCAGACCCCCGCGAAGAGGGACATACTCACCGAAAGGGACCAAATGGATTTTTAGATATTGTCCCACAAATTCTCCCCGAGGGGAAAGGAGAAAAGCCGCGTTGTAATCCCGATCGTTCTGGCGAGACACCGCACCGACCAGCAGGTGGGTGTTGCTGTCCCGCGCTTGGTCTTGGATCCAAGAGGTATGATGAGCGTCGTTCGGAATCCAGCCGGGGACCGCCGTCTCAGGCCAAATCACCAATGTCGGATTTCCCTGGGAAGCGCGACGCGTGAGAGTGGAGTAAGAACGAACGATGTCCGCTTCATAAGCGTTGTCCCATTTTTTGTATTGATCGATGTTCCCCTGAACCAGGGCCATTTCAACAGGAGGCCCAGAGGGTGTGAGAGGGCGACGCCACAAATACACACTCCAGACCGTCAATCCGACCAAGGCCAGAAAACCAGGTCCCACCGCAAACCAGCGTTTGGGTCGAGACCGCAACCCCTGAACCAAAGCCGCCACGGTCCCATTGAACAGCACGATAAGGAAAGACACCGCGTAGCTTCCCCCCATTTCCGCCAAAGGCAAATGTCGAGGAACCTGCCATTGAGAACAGGAAAGGGACAGCCAAGGAAAACCTGTGAAGAGATGCCCGCGAAGACCTTCGAGGGCGGTCCAACCGAGCGCGGCCCAAAAAGGCCGTTCCCACACCGGCCGGGACGAAAACAATTTCACAATCACCCCAAACAGGCCCCAAAACAAAGCCACATAAGCCGACAGGGCACCCACCGCCAACACACTGACCGCGGGGTTCACCCCCCCCCAACGGCATGTGGGATACACCCAGTAGAGAAGGCCGAGCCCCCCCATCCACCCGGCCACAAAACTCCAGGTGAAAACGTTTCTCCATGAGAAACCCGGAACAGCGAGCAGAAAGGGGACAAAAGCGACCCACGCCAATTGGCCCTGGTTAAAGGATGGAAAACAAAGGACATAAAGAACGCCGGAAACACAGACCGCCGGCGCACGAAGGCGGGAAATTAAAGGGGCCTTAGAGACCACAACATTTTTTATGCTTCTTGCCGCTCCCGCAGGGACACGGGTCGTTCCGACCGATTTTATGAACTTCCGGTAACGAAGAAACAGAGGGGGCCCCTGCCAAACGACGGGGAGAAGACGCCCCCACCGTTCGAATGAGGGGTGAGACCGAAGGAGGTTCTGGAACGGCAGGTTCTGTTGCCGCCTGGATCATCGGAGCGGACGGCTTTTCGGTCTTCATCACTCGGTCGCGGGGTTGGGCGGCTGGGGCCGCCTCGATCCGAAACAGGAACTCCAAAGATTCTTCTCGGACCCGCTGCATCATGGTTTCAAAAAGGCTGAACCCTTCCTTTTGAAATTCGATCAAGGGGTCCTTCTGACCGTAAGCCCGAAGAAAGATTCCCTTCCGCAACTGCTCCAGATAAGTTAGATGCTCTACCCAAGCCGTGTCCATCACTTGGAGGAGGACCATCCGACTCAGGTGCTGAAACATCTCTGTCCCCAAGTCCAGCTCTCGTTGCTTAAAGGCTTTTTGAAGAACCTCCAGAAGTTCCTCTTTCAGGTCCGCGGGGTTTCCATAACGGGACACGTCAAACTGAACGTCGGTTTCAAACCCTCGGGTGAGCCAGGCGCCAAGGCTCTGAAAATCCCACTCTTCCGGATGTGCTTTTGCGGGAGCCCAGAGTGCCAACTTTTCATCCAGAGATTCTTCCATCATACTTTCCAAGCGATCGGTCATGTTTTCCCCATCCAAAACCGCGTTCCGGAGGGAATAGACGGCTTCACGCTGCTTGCTCATCACCTTGTCAAAATCCAACAACTGTTTACGAATGTCAAAATTCATGGCTTCCACTTTGCTTTGGGCATGACCGATCGCCCGGGTGACCATGCCGTGCTCGATATTCTCGCCTTCCTGCATACCCAACTTACCCATCCAACTCTGAATACGCTCCGTGTTGCCAAAAAGGCGCATCAACTCGTCGTCCAACGCCAAATAAAAACGGGACGATCCGGGATCCCCCTGGCGGCCCGCCCGACCGCGAAGCTGGTTGTCAATCCGTCGCGATTCGTGCCGTTCGGTTCCGAGGATGTGAAGCCCGCCTTTACGTTCCCGGGCCATCAGGGTGGGGTCAAAAAAAGACTCTAGAATTTTGCGGTTAAATTCACGGAGCTCCTCCGAAGAAACTGCCCCGCCGCTCTCCCGCTGGTCTCGAACCGTCCGCCACAGGTCTTCAGAAACTCCGTCGGGGGGCGACGACAAACCCAGGCTTTTCGCAAAATCCGGATCATCCAACAAACCGTTCAACGCGCGAACGACATCCCTTTCTTTCTTTTTCGAATACCCCGCGGCGTCCACGCCCATCTGATCCAGAAGACGCTTGTCGACGGGGCGAGGTTTCTTTAGCATTTTTTCAAATTCGAAAATATTGAAATCCCCTAACCCAAACAAGATCGATCCTCGCTTGACGATACCCGCTTGTTCTTCGTCTGGGGGATTGCCTCCCAAAACGATATCCGTTCCACGCCCCGCCATGTTGGTGGCAATGGTCACGGCACCGCGCCGGCCCGCCTGGGCAATGATCTGGGCTTCCTGTTCGTGATACTTTGCGTTCAAGACGTTGTGAGGGATTCCGATCCGGCGCAACATACCGGAAAGGCGTTCCGATTTTTCGATGGATCGAGTTCCCACCAGAACGGGCTGACCCCTCCGCCAACAGTCTTCCAATTCTTCCACAATGGCTTCAAATTTTTCCCGCTCCGTGCGATACACACGATCCGGATGGTCCACCCGTGTCACCACACGGTTGGGTGGGATGGCGACCACATCCAACTTGTAGATTTCCCAAAACTCTTTGGCTTCTGTTAAAGCCGTGCCCGTCATTCCCGCTAATTTTTTATATTGTTTAAAAAAGTTCTGAAAGGTAATGGTCGCCAACGTCTGGTTTTCTTCCGCCACCCGCATGCCTTCTTTGGCTTCCACGGCCTGATGCAACCCGTCCGACCACCGCCGACCGGGCATGAGACGGCCGGTAAACTCATCGACAATAATGACCTCGCCCTCTTTGACCACATAATCCACATCTTTCTGATACAGATTGTGGGCGCGAATGGCCTGGGTGATATGATGAACCCATTCCCCTGAAATGTCGTCGTAAAGGCTTTTGACGCCCAAAAGCCGTTCGCATTTCCCTATGCCCGCATCCGTAAGCGTGGCCGTATGGGCTTTTTCGTCAACGATAAAATCGAAGCCCGTGCTTAAATCCGCCCCATTGTATTTCGCTTTAATCTCTTCATCTTCAGTGATCATCCGCCCCTTCAGCTGGGGAATAAGTCGGTTCACGATCTGGTAGCGTTGACTGGAGGCTTCTCCGGGACCGGAAATAATGAGGGGGGTACGAGCTTCGTCCACAAGGATAGAGTCCACTTCGTCCACGATGGCGTAGTGAGCGGGACGCAACACCCGGGCGGACTTGTCCCGCACCAAATTGTCTCGCAAATAATCAAACCCGATTTCGTTGTTGGTGACATAAGTGACGTCGCAGGCGTAAGCGGCGCGACGATCCTCATTAGGCATATCGTGTTGAACAAACCCCACCGTTAAACCGAGGAACTCGTAAACGGGCCCCATCCACTGTTGGTCCCGTCGGGCCAAATAATCATTAACGGTGACCACATGAACCCCTTTCCCCGCCAGGGCATTCAAATAGACGGGAAGAACCGCCACCAAGGTTTTCCCTTCCCCGGTTTTCATTTCAGCGATCTTCCCTTCGTGAAGGACCACACTCCCCACAATTTGCACATCGTAAGGACGCAAACGGATTGTTCGCTGGGCCGCCTCGCGGGCCACGGCAAAAGCTTCCGGAAGAATATCGTCTAATGTTTTCCCATCCGCAAGCCGTTTCTTGAATTCATCGGTTTTGGCCCGAAGGCCAGCATCGTCCAAAGAACCGACAGCAGCTGAGAAAGAATTCACGAGCTCCACGATAGGTTCGATCTTCTTGATCGTCCGCTCGTTTTGAGTACCGAGAAAAATTTTAAGAATGTTTTCAATAAGCATAGGGGTTAATGTGGACGCGATTATACCAAAAGAGTTTCGCCCCCTTTCAAATTAATTCTGTTTTTCCAAAAACCGGACCCCATCTTCCCGAGGATTGCGTTCTTTGCTATCGTTGAGTCACTCCATGGAAATTTCGAACGGACACCTTTCTATAGCCGGAAAACCTTTTTTCCTTTATTCGGGAGAAATCCATTACTTTCGTATCCCGAAACCCCAATGGGCGAATCGATTAAAATCCCTTAAATCGGCTGGTTTTAACACGGTCAGTACCTACATCCCTTGGATTTGGCATGAACCCGTGGAAGGGAAAATGGACTTCAATGGAAAGACTTCGCCGGAACGGGATGTTTTGGGGTTTTTTGATCTTGCCCATCGATTGGGGCTACACGTTTCGGCCCGGGTGGGGCCCATTTCAAACGCGGAACTGGTTCATGAGGGTCTTCCTGCCTGGCTCCTGAAAGACAACCCCGAAATATTTGTCACAGGCCGGCGCGACGTGGGAAACCTGCCCCACGTCACCATCGTTTCCTACCTGCACCCCGTTTTTCAGAAAAAAGTAGCCGCTTGGTATGAGGCTCTTTTACCAAATCTGGCTCCCCGCCAAAAAAACCGCGGGGGGAACATTATTAGCGTCCAACTTTGCAACGAAGTCGCCATGGTCCACTGGCTGCAAAAAGGCGCGGACTATAAAGATCACGTCAACACCATGTTTCGTCATTTTTTGAAGGAAAAATACAAAACCCTTTCCGCCCTGAACGACGCCCACCAAAGCCAACACACGTCCTTCGCGAGTGTCCCACAACCCCTGGGGGAAGCGGTCGATCCAGCCCGTTACGCTATCCATGTGGACTGGGCCCTTTTCTACCGGCACTATTACGCAACCTATTTCCAAACGCTGTCCCATCGTGCCTGGTCCCAGGGGATCGAGGTTCCGCTCTTTTGCAATATTCCCCAATTTTACGACTACGATATTCGTGGCCGAGGGAATTGGGCCCCGATGACCACATCGATGTTCCGCGATTTTCCGCTCCTCACCCCGAACCTGATCTTTGGCGGCGCCTATCAAATGAGACACTTGGATTTCGAAAACTTTCACGACGTCTCCATCACCACGGAAGTCACCCGTATGCTGGGGGCCGTTCGCGTCATTGAAGAATCCGCCGGGGCCCTGCCCGAACCGAACCATTTGCCCCCTTTGCCGAGGTTTGAGTCACTCCCAGACTCCCCCGTTCCCGTGGTCTGTGCTGAACTCCAAACGGGGATCATGCGAGACCGCCCACGCCTTTACCCCCAGCAAGTTGCCCTAAATGTGAAGAGTTCCGTGGGCCAGGGACTGGCGGGCCTAAACGCCTACATGTTTGCTGGGGGAAGAAATCCCCGCGGCCTGGGAGCCTTTGGGACTTACCACGACTGGCAGGCCCCCGTGGGACCCGGAGGAGAGCCCAGAGCGCACCTCGCTCCGCTCAAAGACTTCGGACGATTTTTAAAGTGGGCGGGCCCCCACCTCGCTTTAACGAAAAAAAACGTGGACACGACATTGGGGTTTTATTTTCCTTATTACGCCACGGAATATTGCTCCGCCCCCTGGACAGACCAGATCGAAGCACAAAGAACCAATCTTTGGTATGACGGGATGGCTCGCCTAATTCACCTGGCAGGGTATAGCGTCAACAGCACCGACATCCAACGAAGCCCCGAAGAGGTCCTCTCAAAACACAAAAGTTTGTGGGTGTATTCCCTGGGCTTTATGGACCACGACACCCAGTTAAAATTAGCGGCTTATGTCAAAAACGGGGGGGCTCTTTTTCTGGGGCCATCCCTCCCCACCCACGATTTACGGGGACAGAAGGACCGAACGTTGGCAAACGAACTTGGAATTAAGATCACCGGTGGCCAGACAGGGAATCTCTTCCCTGGAAAAAAACAGGACGAGTGGGTCCAAGGACCCATCCAAACCTATTCCGCCACAAAGGAAACACGTCGGTGGATGGAATTGGCCTCAGGTCCCGCCGTCATCCAGGCGGAATCCGGGAAAGGGAAGGTCCTTGTGGTCGGGTTTGGAATGCCCCACGTGTTTGACCATTTTCGTCATTGGGTGCGCGAATGGGCAGAAAACATGGGCGTTTTTCCAAAAGTGAATTGTGACCCTTGGGACCTGCAGGCGTCCCTTCGAACATCAAAGGAATCCGGCTTTCTCTTCCTCTTTAACTACCATTTCACCTCACGAACAGGATCAGTGACACTTCCGCTTCCTGGCACTGGAAAAAATCTTCGACTTCCCAAAAAAGGAACGATCGTTCTCCCCCCCCTCTCCGGGGTGATCCTTCCCCTTAACATTCCTCTCTCCCCAGGTGTTTCTCTTACGCATTCGACTGCCGAAGTGCTGGAGGTGTCGGTCACACCGCGGGGACTACGTGCCGTGCTCAGCGCCCCGCTCCCGCAACGAGTGGAGATGATTGTCTCCCTTCCGAAAAAACCTCGATCTATTTCGGGCAAAGGAGGGACACCATCTCTCACGTGGACCCCGGGATGCGCGACCCTCTCCATCCCAACGACCGCCCCGGAAACCTCCATCTATTTAACTTTTTGACACCCGAAGAGAGGATCCACGCACAACAAGTTCTGGTGCGTAAGAATGAACCGCCCCTCCCCGTTTGAGAGACTGTTTTTGAATTAACCCCACCAAACAGGCCGCCGCATCCTCCGCCATCGGGCCAAACGGTTGCGCCATCGAACTGAGTGTCGGCTCCAAAATGGATAAACCGCAAAACGGGATATCGTCGTAACCGATGAGGCAAACGTCCCCTGGGATTTGCAGCCCGCGCTTTCGAATCGCCCGCACGGCACCGATCGCCATCAGGTCGTTCGCTGCAAAGACCGCGTCCGGGCGAAACGTCCCTCCCAAGAGGCGATCGGTTGATTCTTCCCCTCCCTCGATGGAGAAGTACCCATACTGCACCCCTTTCGGGTCAAATCGCAGCCCCCCCTCCTTCAACGCTTCCCGGTAACCGACGAAACGGTCTTCCGCTTCACTCCAGCCCGCCTTGCCATGTAAAAAAGCAATGCGCTTATTTCCTTGGCGGATCAAATGACGAACCGCTTCCCGCGCCCCCCCCCTATTATCCGAAACAAAGCTTTCCACCCCGGGAATCGTGGCGCTTAAAACCACACACGCAATCCCTTCCCGCTTCAGCGTTCGGAAGAGGGGCCTGTCCCCCTCATTGGGAGAGACGAAAAGCAACCCCCCTGCCAATTTTGATTTAACGATGCGAAGGGACTCCTCTTCTTGGAAGGGAGACTGACTGAACTGCATCACCTGCATTCCGGCCTTCTGGGCCGCCTGCCAAATTCCCTTCAAGATGGAAAAAACGTAGAATCCTCCATCTTGTTGTTCAAACCGGGGAAAGACAACCCCCAGGACAGGGACATGGTGAGCGGCCAATCGAGCCCCTAACACGTTCGGGTAGTAGGCTTCTTTCCTGAGAAAGGCGGAAATGACCTCCCGATTCCCTTTGGAGAGATATCCCTTCCCTTGGAGAAACCGTGAGATAGATCGACGGGAGATCCCTAAAATCTGAGCCATTTCTTCAAGCGTGCGCGCCATACACGAGCTCCTCTTGTGCCCTCGTGGGCATATATTCTCATAACTTCACGACTCTGTCAACCGCACCCCTATTCTAAACGACTCCACTATTTCCGCTCAGCGGATGCTATCATGCTGCAATTCAGCAGATTCCCTCTTCTTTATTTGGGAACCAATTCACTCATAGGAACACCACCATGCCAATAAAACCCGGACAACCCTACCCTCTCGGCGCGAACTGGGACGGACGCGGGGTCAACTTCTCTCTCTTCTCTGAAAACGCCACCAAAGTGGAGCTTTGCCTCTTTGACTCTGTGGACGCGAAGGTGGAATCCGAACGAATCCCCCTCACCGCCCGCACCGATATGGCGTGGCACATTTACCTTCCGGACCTGCGGCCTGGACAGTTGTACGGCTACCGGGTCCATGGCCCCTACGATCCGACCCAAGGCCATCGATTTAATCCCGCTAAAATTGTCATGGACCCCTACGCCAAAGCCGTGGCCCGTCCCGTCACATGGTCCGACGAAATGTTTGGCTACAGGATCGGCGACCCCGAAGCCGACCTGTCCATGGACGACCGGGATAACGCCGCCTTTGCTCCCCTGGCCGCGGTGGCCGACACGGCCTTCACTTGGGGCAACGACACAGCGCCTCGAACCCCATGGCACAAAACGCTTATTTACGAATTGCACGTTAAAGGCTTTACAAAGCTTCACCCCGATGTGCCTGAAAAACTTCGAGGGACCTACGCGGCCCTTTCCACAGAACCCGTCATTAAACATCTCAAAGAGCTTGGCGTGACCGCTGTTGAATTAATGCCTGTGCATCACCACGCGAACGATCGACACTTGGTGGAAAAGGGATTGAGCAATTACTGGGGCTACAACACTCTGGCTTTTTTCGCTCCCGACCCAAGATACGCGGCCGCCGCCAACGCGGTGGATTCCATACGGGAATTCAAAAACATGGTTCGGGCCCTCCACGAAGAAGGAATCGAGGTCATTTTGGATGTCGTCTATAACCACACAGCGGAAGGGAGCCATCTGGGCCCCACCCTTTCCCTGAGGGGGATTGACAACGCCGCCTATTACCGTCTCACGGAAGACAAACGTTATTGCATGGACTACACGGGCTGCGGCAACACGCTCAACATGACTCACCCACGGGTCTTGCAAATGATCATGGACAGCCTTCGTTATTGGGTGACCGAAATGCACGTGGACGGATTCCGCTTCGATCTGGCCAGCGCCCTGGCTCGGGAACTGCACGAAGTGGATAAATTGGGGGCTTTCTTTGACATCATTCACCAAGACCCCGTCATTTCCCAGGTCAAATTAATTGCGGAACCCTGGGATCTGGGTCAGGGGGGCTATCAGGTCGGCAATTTCCCTGTGGGATGGACCGAGTGGAACGGAAAATACCGCGATTCCGTTCGGAGTTTCTGGAAGGGGGATGGGGGGGTCCTCTCCGAATTCGCCACGCGAATTGCGGGATCCAGCGATTTGTACGAACAAAGCGGTCGGCGCCCGTACGCCAGCATCAATTTCATCACGGCCCATGACGGATTTACTCTCAACGACCTGGTCAGCTACAACGATAAACACAACGAGGCCAACGGAGAAGGCAACCGCGATGGGGAAGACCACAATCGGAGTTGGAACTGCGGAGCCGAAGGTCCCACGGAGGACCCGGCTGTTTTAGCCCTTCGGGAACGCCAAAAGCGCAACCTATTATCCACCCTCTTTTTGTCGCAGGGGGTCGCCATGCTGGTCGCGGGGGACGAAATGGGCCGAACCCAAGGGGGGAACAACAACGCCTATTGCCAAGACAACGAAATCAGTTGGGTGAATTGGGACTTGGACCCTACCCAAAAAGAACTCCTGGAATTCACGAAAAGGGTGTCCGGTCTCTGTCGACGCCACGCCATTTTTCAGCGCCACAATTTCTTCCAAGGCAAGCCGATCCGTGGACGGGATGCTAAAGATATACTATGGTTAGACCCATCCGGTGAAGAAATGACGGACGAAAGCTGGTCCCAGGGGTTTGCCAAGTGTTTCGGTGTGCAGCTGGCTGGAGACAGCATCTCGGATGTGGACGAAGAGGGGACACGGCGTGTGGATCAAACCTTCCTTCTTTTACTGAACGCTCATCACGAAACAATACCGTTCACCCCACCTCCTCCCAAACCGGGACACAGATGGGAGTGCGTGCTGGACACCGCCGAAAGCAAAAACACTCCGCTCCTGCTTAGGCCCGGTGCCAAATTCGAGTTGCGCGGGCGTACGTTCGTGGCGGTTCGTGCGGTTAAAATGAGTCGGAGGGCCACCATAAGATGAACCGTTCAAAAAAGACTATTTCCCCAGCAAGCATCCCATCCGCTTTTTCTCGCGTCGTTATTGAGAACGTTCGACCCCAAGTCGACAACGGACGGTTCCCCATTAAGCGCGTCACGGGGGACAGCGTTGGTGTCTCGGGGTTCATTCACGCGGACGGGCACGACACCTTAACCGCGGTTCTCCAGTGGAGAAAAAAAGGGGAGTCCCCATGGAAAGAGATCCCCATGGTCCTCCGCGGGCCAGGAACCGATATTTGGGACGCTTCTTTTGTTGTCGATACGATGGGCCGCTATGAATACACAATCGAAGCGTGGATTGACCCTTTCCTTTCATGGCGAAAGGAACTGAGCAAGAAGGTGGAAGCGGGGCAAGACGTGGCCTTGGTGTTGGAAGAAGGAGCCCGGATGATGGAACGGGTTTCAAAAAAGCCTTCTCTTTCGGAAGCCACGCTTTTTAAAGAAAAAACCCATCAATTGAGGAACGCCGCGTCCCCGGAAGCAGGGAGAATGGCAGCGGAAGATCCCACCTTAGCGGCCGCCATGTTTCGGTGTTCCGAGCGGCGAGGGGCCGCACGGGCCCAAACGATTTACCAGGTATTGGTCGAACGACCCCGGGCCGCCTACGGGGCGTGGTATGAAATGTTTCCTCGATCCACATCCACCATCCCTGGCCGGGCCGGCACTCTGAAAGATTGTAAAGATCGACTTTCTTACGTGGCCGACATGGGGTTTGATGTGGTGTATCTCCCCCCCATCCACCCGATCGGGAAAAGTTTTCGTAAAGGGCCCAACAACACGTTGAACCCAGGCCCAAAAGATCCTGGGAGCCCCTGGGCCATCGGTGGTTCTGCCGGTGGACATAAATCCGTTCATCCTGATCTAGGAACTTTGGCCGATTTTGATGCTCTCGTGGCCGAGGCCAAACGCTTAAAGCTTGAGTTGGCGCTCGACATTGCTTTTCAATGTTCCCCAGACCATCCCTACGTCAAGGAACACCCCGAATGGTTTAGCCATCGACCTGACAACACCATCAAATACGCCGAAAACCCCCCGAAAAAATATCAAGACATCTATCCGCTCAATTTCGAGTGCGACGCCTGGCAAGCTTTGTGGGAAGAGCTAAAAAGCGTCTTCACTTTTTGGGCCGCGCGCGGCGTGCGCGTCTTTCGCGTGGACAATCCCCACACAAAGCCGTTCCCCTTTTGGGAATGGGTCATCGCGGAAGTCCGAAAGGATTACCCCGATTCGGTCTTTCTGGCGGAAGCCTTCACCCGACCTCCCGTTCTCAAATTTTTGGCTAAAAGCGGTTTTTCCCAGTCTTACACGTATTTTACCTGGCGAAATACAAAAAAAGAGCTCACGGACTACTTCACAGAACTCACCCAAACATCGGTGCGGGAGTACCTTCGCCCCAACCTGTTCGCGAACACACCTGACATTCTGCACGAATATTTGCAAACCGGTGGGCGTCCGGCCCATCAAATTCGCTTTGCCCTGGCGGCCACTTTGGGGGCCACTTACGGCATTTATGGACCCGTGTTTGAATTGGCGGAAAACGCCGCCATCCATGGAACCGAAGAATACCTCAACTCTGAGAAATACCAGGTGCGTTATTGGGACCTGAATCAAGGGGACCCCCTCCGGGATTTCATTGCGCACGTGAACGCCATTCGCCGGGTGAACCCCGCGCTCCAGTCGAACGGAGGGCTTCGTTTTCATCCCATTGATAACGAAAGCCTCTTGGCCTACAGCAAATCCAACACGGATGGGACCAATCTATTGCTGACGGTCGTCAATCTGGACCCCTATACGCCCCAATCGGGATGGGTCACGCTGCCCACAGCGGAGTGGGGCCTTTCGGCGGGAGAATCCTACCAGGTCCACGATCTGGTGAGCGATGCCCGCTATTTCTGGCACGGCGATCGAAACTACATCCGGTTGGATCCCGCGGCGACTCCCGTCCACATTTTTCGTTTACGTCGAAAAATAAAAACCGAAAAGGACTTTGACTATTTCCTATGAGCCCCAAAAAACCCGGAAAAGAAAAAGTTAAGAAAGTCCCCCTGACGTCCGAACCCATGTGGTATAAAGACGCCATTATTTACGAAATCCACGTCAAATCGTTTTTTGATTCCAACGACGACGGGGTAGGGGACTTCCCGGGTCTGATTCAAAAACTTGATTATTTCCAAAGCCTGGGCGTGAATTGCCTTTGGCTACTTCCCTTTTACCCTTCCCCCCTAAAAGATGATGGTTACGACATTTCCGATTACGAGAACATCCACCCCACCTACGGGACCATGAAAGATTTTCGCAATTTCATTAAAGAAACCCATAAACGGGGCATCCGCGTCATCACCGAATTGGTTGTCAATCACACATCGGATCAGCATCCGTGGTTCCAGGCCGCCCGAAAAGCCGCTCCCGGCTCCGCCGCGCGAAATTTTTATGTGTGGAGTGACACGGACCAACTCTATAAAGAAGCCCGCATTATTTTCACGGACAGTGAAAAATCCAATTGGACGTGGGACCCGGTGGCCAAGGCCTATTATTGGCACCGTTTTTTCCACCACCAGCCCGACCTCAATTTCGATAACCCCCAAGTGGTTCGCGCCGTCATGAAGACGATGCGGTTCTGGCTGGACGCGGGGGTGGACGGAGTCCGATTGGACGCGGTGCCCTACCTCATTGAGCGAGATGGGACGTCCTGTGAAAACCTGCCCGAGACACACAAAATTCTGAAGAGGCTTCGGAAGGAAATGGATCGACGATACAAAGACAGAATGTTTTTGGCTGAAGCCAATCAGTGGCCCGCGGATGTGCGGGCCTATTATGGCGACGGGGACGAGTGCCATATGGCGTTTCATTTCCCCCTCATGCCGCGGCTGTTCATGGCCCTCCGCCAGGAAGACCGCCACCCCATCACAGAAATCATCCGGCAAACACCGGAAATCCCTCCCAATTGCCAGTGGGCCATTTTCCTTCGCAACCACGACGAATTGACCTTGGAAATGGTAACGGACGAAGAACGAGACTACATGTATGACGAGTATGCCAACGATCCCCAAATGCGGCTCAACATCGGAATTCGCCGACGCTTGGCGCCCCTCATGGACCACAGCCGACGGCAACTGGAATTGCTGACCAGCATTCTGCTTTCCTTTCCTGGAACACCCCTCATTTATTACGGGGACGAGTTGGGAATGGGCGACAACGTGTTTTTGGGTGACCGGAACGGTGTGCGAACCCCCATGCAATGGACCGGGGACCGGAACGCTGGGTTTTCCCGAGCGGATCCCGCACGCCTCTTTTGCCCCCCCATCATGGATCCGGTCTATGGATACCAATCCATCAGCGTCGAAGCCCAGGAACGGGACCCCTCCTCCTTGCTGAATTGGATGCGGCGCATGATTGCCCTTCGCAAGCATTATAAAGTCTTTGGGCGAGGGACCATGGAGTTCATCTACCCCCAAAACCGGAATATTCTGGCCTACGTACGCCGCTACGAAAACGACACGATTTTGGCCGTGGTCAACCTTTCCCGGAATGTTCAACCGGTGGAATTGGACCTGTCCCAATTCAAAGGCCTCACCCCCGTGGAACTCATGGGTCGGGTGGAGTTCCCTTCCATTGGGGACCTTCCCTACTTTCTCACTCTGAGTCCGCATTCTTTTTATTGGTTCCAAATTCAACGACCTACCGCCAGTGCCACCACCCGCGCCGTGGAAGTCACCGACTTCCCAGCCCTTCCGGTGACAACTGGAAAGGAATCAGGTCAAGATCTTTTCGTGGGGCGGTCCAAGAAACTTTTGGAAACCAACCTGTTGCCCGCCTTCATTTTCCGTCAACGGTGGTTTGCCGGCAAAGGGCGTCGCCAAATGACCTGCAGGATCACCGATTGGGGCGAATTGGTCGGGGGCGAATCACCGACGTTTTTCCTCATGGTGACGGTGGATGGCATGTCGGGGGCCCCCGATCGTTACGCCATTCCGTTGGCCATCGCGCGAGGAGAGGCCGCAACAGCTCTGGTGCAAAGCGCGCCAGGTTCCATTGTTGCACGATTGGGGAGTGGAGAATCCCCAGCTCTTCTGTATGACGCCGCTCGAGATGATGCCGCGGGACGCGCGTGGATCGAAACGATTGAGTCTTCCCATAAAATTGAAACCCAAAAGGGCAGTTTGCGAGGGGAAGTCACCCCCGCTTTCGCTCAAGTGTTACGCGACACGGACAAGCCCTTTAAAATCGCTCCGCTTTCCGCCGAGCAAAGCAACACGTCTATCCTTTACGGAGAACGGTTTATCCTCAAAATATTCCGGCGCCTTTCCCCCGGGATTAATCCGGACTGGGAAATTGGCCGTCACCTCACACAGAATACCGAATTCAAAAATGCTCCCAGAACCTGCGGGATGTTGGAATACGTGGCCAAGGGTGAGGAACCCTCCACCTTTGGGATTCTCCATCAACAACGGGAAAACCAAGGAAGCGGATGGACCCACGCGCTGAACGAACTGAAACGCTATTTCGAACGGGTTTTGACGCGATCAGATAATGAAATACCACCGGAGATTCCGAAAGCCGTCATCCAGGCCAAAGAAGACCTTCCGCCCATCGTTACGGAAACCATCGGCGTCTACATGAATGCCGCTTCCACATTGGGCCGCCGCACCGCGGAACTCCACCAGGCGTTGGCGACCGCACCTGAGGGAGAGACCGCCTTCACGCCCGAACCCTTAACCGTTCAAGACATGACCTCGGCCGTGACGGAAATGAAAGTCATGGCACAGAAATCCTTGCGGGCCCTTGAATACGCTTTGGGACGACTTTCCGGAGACGCCCGAGACAAGGCCCATCGGGTTCTCAGTGAACGGACTCGGCTCTTGGATCGATTGAAGTCCCCAAAATCCGTAAACCTCCCTGGGGGTCGCATTCGTTGCCATGGGGACTACCACCTGGGCCAAGTCTTGTGGGTGGAAAACGACTTTGTGATCCTTGATTTCGAAGGAGAGCCCTCTCGCACCTTGGAAGATCGGCGGGCCAAACAATCGCCACTAAAAGATGTGGCGGGTATGTTGGGCTCCATTGATTACGCCGTGCACACGGCCTTGGCCCAATTGGCCTTGGATCGCCCGGAGATCGCGGGACGTATGGTTCCCTGGGCCATGCTGTGGCGAAACGCCGTCTCTTTAGCGTTTCTCAAAACCTACCGGCAGACCGCGGAAGGAAAAGGATTTTCTCCTGAAGAGGACGAGCTCTTTGATTCGATCCTGAATCTTTACTTGTTGGATAAGTCCTTTTATGAGCTCCATTACGAAATCAATAACCGCCCCAATTGGGCCTATATCCCCATGGAAAAACTACTCGCCTTTCTGGATAAAAAATGACGACTCCTCTCTTCTCCGATTTCGATCTTCATTTAATCTCTGAAGGGACCCATTACCAAACCTACGACAAGCTGGGTGCCCATGGGATCACACACGAGGGAAAAACAGGAACCCGCTTTTCCGTTTGGGCCCCTGACGCCAAAGCCGTGAGCGTCATCGGCGATTTCAATGGATGGAACGAAAATGCCCATTCTATGCAAGTTTTGGGCTCTTCCGGTGTCTGGGCCACCTTTATTCCTGATGTGGGTCCCGGCACTTTATATAAATTTGTGATCTGGTCACGGCACCAAGGGCAACGTCTTGAAAAAGCCGATCCCTACGCTTTTGCCGCTGAAATACGCCCGCGAAGTGCGTCCAAGGTATGGGATCTATCCAAATTCCATTGGAACGATCACGAGTGGATGTCCAACCGCAAAGGCGTCCAATCCCTGGGAGCTCCCCAATCCATTTACGAAGTTCACTTGGGATCCTGGCAACGGGTACCGGAAGAGGGCAATCGCTGGCTGACCTACAGAGAACTGGCCCCACGCCTCGTCGATTACGTAAAACATATGGGCTTTACCCACATCGAACTTCTTCCACCGGCGGAACATCCCTTTGATGGCTCTTGGGGGTATCAGGTGGTTGGTTATTTCGCTCCCACCAGCCGGTTCGGAACTCCGGACGACTTCATGTTTTTCATGGACACCCTCCACCAAAACGGAATTGGAGTGATCGTGGATTGGGTTCCAGCCCATTTCCCACGGGACGCCCATGGGCTCGGCCTCTTTGACGGATCCCATCTGTACGAACACGCGGATCCCCGCCTCGGCGAACAGAAAGATTGGGGAACCTTCATCTTCAATTATGGTCGACGGGAGATCGCCAACTTTCTCATTTCCAACGCCCTCTTTTGGCTGGACAAATATCACGTGGACGGCCTTCGCGTCGACGCCGTGGCCTCCATGCTCTATTTGGATTATTCACGAAAGAACGGGGAATGGATTCCGAACAAATACGGCGGACGGGAGAACCTGGACGCCATCGATTTCCTCCGTCGGGTGAACGAACAGATCGGCGAACGTTTTCCGGATGTTTTGGTTATGGCCGAGGAATCCACGGCCTGGCCCATGGTCACGAGACCTCCCCATTTGGGCGGGTTGGGTTTTCATGTCAAATGGGACATGGGCTGGATGCACGACACCCTTTCTTATTTCGCGGAAGACCCCGTTCATAGAAAGTACCACCACAACAAACTGACTTTCCGTCAAATTTACGCGTTCTCCGAAAACTTCATTATGCCTTTGTCCCATGACGAAGTGGTCCATGGTAAGGGATCCTTGATCAACAAGATGCCTGGAGACCATTGGTCTAAATTCGCAAATCTTCGCTTGCTGTTCGCCTATCAATTCCTTCAACCTGGGAAGAAACTTCTTTTCATGGGAGACGAGTTTGGTCAATGGCGCGAATGGAACCACGACCAAAGCTTGGACTGGCATCTCCTGGACGATCCGGCCCACCGAGGGCTGCACCGGTGGGTGCGTGATTTGAACACTTTTTACCGGGGCGAACCCGCGGCCCATGAGCGGGACGCGGATTCCCGAGGGTTTCAATGGATTGATTGCAATGATTCGGAACAAAGCGTTCTCCTCTTTCTCCGTTTGGGCCACCGTATCGAAGACGCCCTGGTGATCGGCATGAATTTCACTCCTATTCCTCGTCCTAATTACCGCATTGGCGTTCCCGCAGCGGGAGAATGGGAAGAAATTTTAAACAGCGACGCGCCCCTGTATGGGGGAAGCGGTCAAGGGAACATGGGAGGCGTCTCATCCACACCGGTTCGCTTCCATGGGCGCTCCCACTCCATTAATGTGACTCTCCCGCCTTTGGGTGCGGTGGTCTTTCGAGCCAAACGTTGACGGCCGCTTCTCCACTCACCCTCGGCGCCTTTCCCGACGCCTCAGGCGTTCGGTTTTGCCTCTGGGCCCCCACAGCCCAGAAAGTGGATGTTGTCCTGGAATCATCCCCCTCCGCTCAATCGGTGGCTCTGGGTAAGGACACGAATGGCTATTTTAGGGGGTTTGTTCCGAACCTAAAATCCAACACCCTTTACCGGTATCGCGTGGATGGAAAGGGGCCCTTTCCTGACCCGACCTCCCGATTCCAACCCCAGGGGGTCCATGGCCCTTCCGAAATCGTAGATCCTAAAACCTTTCAATGGACCGACAAGGCATGGAAAGGGGTTCCCTGGAAAAAACTAAGTTTTTACGAGGTCCATGTGGGGACTTTCTCTTCAGAAGGAACGTTCGAAGGGGTTCGAAAGAAACTTCCCTATTTAAAAGATCTGGGTATCACGGCCGTGGAACTGATGCCCGTCGCTGATTTTCCCGGCGACCGAAACTGGGGCTACGATGGAGTCAGCCTGTTCGCCCCGTCCCGGGCCTACGGGCGACCGGAAGACCTGAGACGCTTGGTGGACACGGCCCACGGGCTGGGCCTCTCTCTCTTTTTGGATGTGGTGTATAATCACCTCGGTCCGGATGGAAACTATCTCGGTGCGTACAGTCCCCATTATTTCACAGAGCGACATAAAAGTTCCTGGGGCGCGGGAGTGAATTTGGATGGCCCCGAAAGCGGCCCCGTGCGGCGCTTTTTCAGTGAAAACGCCCTGCGCTGGATTGAGGAATACCATATCGATGGGCTGCGTCTCGACGCCACTCACGCTCTCATGGATGACAGCCCCACCCACTTTCTGACCGAACTCACCGAAACAGTTGAAAAAAGATTTCCCGATCGCCAGGTGTATCTGGTGGCGGAAGATCACCGAAATTTGAACGATATGGTTCGCCCTCGAACAGAGGGAGGGTGGGGTTTAGACGCCGTTTGGGCCGACGATCTCCACCACCAAGTGAGGGTCCATTTGGCGGGAGACCGGGACGGCTACTACGCGGATTTTTCCGGAACAATTAACGACATCGCTGAAACCGTTCGCCACGGGTGGTTCTTTTGTGGCCAACATTCAAAACATTTAGGAGAACCCCGGGGCACCGCACCGGTCTCCCCGGAACGGTGTGTGGTCTGTATCCAAAACCACGACCAGGTTGGGAACAGGGCCTTGGGTGATCGGCTAAACCACGGAATAGATCCGGCGGCCTATCGTGCCGCCACAGCTTTGCTTCTGACAGCCCCTGAAATTCCCCTTCTTTTTATGGGCCAAGAATTTGCCTCCAGCTCCCCCTTCCTTTATTTCACGGACCATAATGAGGAACTGGGTCGCCTGGTCACCCAGGGACGACGGGAAGAGTTCAAATCGTTCAAAGCCTTTGCGGATCCCGCAATTCGAAATAATATTCCAGACCCCCAAGCCCTCGCCACCTTTGAAAAGAGCCGATTGATTTGGGAAGAACGGAACCGATCTCCTCACCGGGAAATGGAATCCTTCTACCGAGCCCTTTTGGTCTTTCGCCAACAGTCGGGTTTTCTGGACGAAGGGAAATCATTGAAAGTCTCAACCCCGGACACCGAGACACTTGTTTTCGAACGGCCCACCAGCCTGGTGATCCTTCGTCTTAAAGGATCCGGCACCTGCGAATTTAAAAATGAAGGAAATCCTTGGGAACGGGCCTTCTCCAGCGAAGACAAACAATTTTCAGATTCCCCCCTTCCCCTGCACGTGGAAATTTCGCCTGTTAAAATAGCGGTGACGTTCCATCAACCCGGGGCTGTTATTTTTAAACGGAAGCGTTAATGGCCACTGCACCTTTACCCAAAGAGGGGCCCAGGGTGCCCCTCGCCACCCGGAAACCCGTCAGCACCTACCGCTTCCAACTCAATAAAAATTTTACTTTCCGTGACGCCGAAGCTCTTATCCCTTACCTGGCGGACCTGGGGATCACGGACGTCTACACTTCACCCCTTTTCATGGCCGTTCCGGGAAGCATGCATGGCTACGACATATGCGATCACTCCCGTCTTAATCCCGAGTTGGGTTCCGAAGAAGATTTTGACCGATTTTGCGGCTCATTGCGTTCGCACCACATGGGCCTTGTGGTGGATTTTGTCCCGAACCACGTGGGGGCCCACCCATCCGCCAACGCTTGGTGGCGCGACGTTCTGGAAAACGGCCCGTCATCGCCCTTTGCCACCTACTTTGACATTGACTTCGACCCTGTTAAATCGGAATTAAAAGACAAACTTTTATTGCCGATCCTGGGGGACCAGTATGGGCGCGTCCTCGAGCGAGGGGAGCTGAAACTGGAATACGCCCGGGGTGTTTTCTCTTTGGCTTACTTTGACAACAACCTCCCGATCAACCCAAGGCCGGCGGCCTACGTTTTAAACCACAACATGGACGCGCTGAAATCCGCTCTTCCCCCCGATGACCCGGGCCTTCGTGAACTTCTGAGCGTGCATACCGCTCTTTTAAACCTTCCCCCCTACACAGAACGCTCTCCCGAAGCCATCGAACTTCGAGCCCGGGAAAAAACGGTTTGCAGGGACCGGTTGGCCAAATTAACCGAGACGTCCGAGGTTGTTCGTCGCCATATTGAAGATAACGTTCGCCTCTACAACGAAGAGGGGAAAGAAGCCAAATCCTTTGACCTCTTGCACACCCTCCTGGAATCGCAACCCTACCGACTGGCCTACTGGCGAACGGCGTTGGATGAAATCAATTACCGACGATTTTTTGACATCAATGAATTGGCAGGTCTTCGCCAAGAGGTCCCGGAAGTTTTTGATAACGTCCACAAACTTCTCTTTGATTTGATCCGACAGGGTAAAATCACTGGCCTTCGTCTTGATCACATTGACGGCCTTCACGACCCCGCGGGATACCTGGAAAAACTTCAGGCGCGCTTGACCGAACTGACCGGAGCCCCCCTGTACGTGGTGGTCGAGAAAATCACCTCGGCGGGAGAGATCCTTCCGGACTGGCCTGTGGACGGGACCACAGGGTACGACTTTCTTAACGACGTGAACGGCCTCTTCATCGAACCCCGCAATGCCCTTCTCTTAAAACGGTTCTACGCCCGGTTTTCCAACCGGAACGAACCCTTTTCCCAAATCGTTTATCAAAGCAAATACATGATTATGGTTGATTCCATGATCAGCGAATTAACGGTTCTGGCACATCGACTGAACCGAGATTCAGAAAAAGACCGCCAAACCCGAGACTTTACCTTGGAAAGCCTCCGTCGCGCTCTTCGCGAAATCGTGGCGGCTTTCCCCATCTACCGAACCTACGTCGATGCAAAAGGCTGGTCCGAAACGGATGCGAAAATCGTGGACACAGCCCTGGCGAGAACCCGCCAACGGCACCCCACCCTGGAACCCACGATCATGCAATTTATCCGAGACCGGCTCTTGCCCCCGCGGAACGGGTCGGGCAATTCCCCCCCAGGGCGTTCAGATTTCGCCATGCGATTTCAACAATACACGGCCCCGGTTCAAGCCAAGGGGTTCGAAGACACGGCTTTCTATCGCTATAATCTCTTGCTCTCTCTAAATGAAGTGGGAGGTGACCCCAACCGGTTTGGGCGGTCACTCAATGAGTTCCATGAAAACAACCGGAGCCGACGGGAGAACCACCCGACCGCCCTTTTGTCCACGGCCACACACGACACGAAACGCGGCGAAGACGCCCGGGCCCGATTGAATGTCCTCTCTGAAATCCCCATGGAGTGGCGGTCCAAGGTCATGGAATGGGCGCGAATGAACGCGGGCCACAAAACATCTCTTTCCGCAGAAGAAGCCCCGGACCGGAACGACGAATACTTTTTTTACCAAGCCCTACTTGGATTTTGGCCCGCGGAAGGCCCCTTGGAGGACACAGGGCTGAACCGATTGAAATCTTATCTCATTAAGGCCCTCCGGGAAGCAAAAACCAAGACATCTTGGGTTCACAACAACGAACCCTACGAAAGCGCCATGACTCAATTTGCCGAAAAAGTATTGACGGGTCCTAAATCAAAAAAGTTTATTGAATCGTTCCTGCCTTTTCAGAAAAAAGTGGCTTTTCACGGCATGCTGAACGCTTTATCTCAGGTTGTGCTTAAACACACGTCGCCGGGGATTCCGGACCTATACCAAGGCTGTGAATTTTGGGATTTAAGCCTAGCCGATCCGGACAACCGACGCCCCGTGGATTTCGTGGCGAGAGGGAATTGTTTGAAAGAAGTTGCTTCCCCAGAGGGAAGGGTTTCCCTTCCGCTCTTACTCAATCACTGGTGGGATGGGAAAGTTAAGTTTCATATGACGTCCCTGCTCCTTCGCTTGCGAAAAGAGAACCCCGATCTTTTTCTCAAGGGGGACTACACCCCTTTGCACGTGGACGGTCCTTTGGACGAAAATCTCGTGGCGTTTTCCCGCCAATGGGGTGAACACCGCCTGATCGTGGCTGTGGCCCGGCGCACTGTGGGATTGGGCTATACCGAAAGGGAAGGGGCTTCCTGGAAAACACCGTGGAGTCACACGCGGTTGGTTCTCCCGCGCGAATGGCCTTCCCTTCCACTCACCGATCTTCTCACCGGGCGATCCCTTACTCCAAACGGTGGGTCCCCCCCGAACATTCTCGGGTCAGACCTCTTCCAAGACCTCCCGGTAGCCGTCTTTCTTAACAGATAAATTTTCCCCTCCACTGAGCAGCGTTCGGGTCGGCTTCGATTCCCTTCACCGAACCGTCCGTATACAAGGAAGGCCGGACCACAAATCGGTCCGGCCTTCCTTCATAAAGTGGAGCGGGTGAAGGGAATCGAACCCTCGTCTCAAGCTTGGGAAGCTCGCATTCTACCATTGAACCACACCCGCAAAGCTCTTGCTTCGACCGCGCTATTTTATCACGGAAGAAGCGATTTGGCCAGTGCCAGGGCGTCGGGTTTTGATTTCACCTCTCCCGCCGCTTGGCCTTCCCGGATGGCGTCCAACAGACGGCCCACCTCCGGCCCTGGTTTAATTTTAAGCGCTTTCATCAACTCTTTTCCATTAATGATTTTCGTGGGTTCGACGACTTCAGATTTTAAAAAATAATTTTCCAACATTTTCCGGATGGTTAGAAAAACTGGGTCCTTCCGGGATCGCCGAGCTCGGGGGGTCAAATAGGTAAAATGATCTCCCAACGCCACGATCAACATCCCCACGGCGTCCCCCTCCAAGTCCCGAAAGAATCGATACACCGCTCTGTCCGTTAACACAGGCTGATGCCCCAAATTCCCCGGTCGCATATGGGCCCCCACCTGACGAGAAAGGGAGCGGGATTCATTTGATGAAAAACGTAACCGCTCGGCAATTTCAGAGACCATCCTCGCCCCCACCGCGTCGTGCCCATAAAAGTGAAGTTTTCCCCCTTCCTTTTTAGCCGTCGCCGGTTTTCCAATATCATGAAAAAGCTCTACCAGCTTCAAATGAACAAACCGGGGATGTCCGCTCACGGGTTCAGCTAAATGTTTCGTAAGCGTCTTGTGAAAGGAGGGAAACTGATGGGGCAATTCCTCCAAAAGTTTTTCGAGAGACTGCACCGCCGCTATCGAATGGGACAAGACACCTCCCTTTCCATAATAGGCCTTCCCTGTTTTTCGCATGGGAACCACTTCCGGGAAAAGCACTTCCAGGAGCCCCGCTTGGTCCATTCCCGACAAGGTGTCTGCCGCGCGCGGCGTCGCCAGAAGGCGAAGAAGCTCCTCCCGAACCCGTTCGGGGGCACTCCGCCGTAACAACGGGTGGAAACGCCGAACATCGAAAGTCGTCTCTCGCGTCAGGGCAAACCCCAGTTCAGCGGAAAACCGAAACGCCCTTAACAGCCGAAGGGGATCCTCCCGAAGGCCCTTCGTTGAAATACGCCGGAGTTGACGCCCCTTCAAGTCCGCCATGCCCCCCGTCGGATCTAAAAGATGGTCACGCCACCCTCCCGTTCCCCACGCGGACACGGGAAGCGCCATGGCGTTCACCGTAAAATCACGCCGTTTGAGGTCCTCTAAAATACCGCGCCCTTGCAAACGAGAGAAATCCAAATCCGTGGATCCTTGGCTGGATTTCAGAACGACCCGATAGGTGCCTCGCTCCGCATCCAACGGAAACACCGACCCCTTGACCTCATGGGCAAACCGATGGGCCAGAGCCTGAGCGTCCCCGTCCACAGCGAAATCCACATCGGACGTGGGCCGCCCCAGAATCGTGTCACGGAGAAACCCACCCACAATCCAAACGTTTTCCTTGGAGGATTCACCCAAGTGACGCCGCCACACCTCCAACCCGGATTTCACATGAAGTAAGGGAGACTTTTTCTCTTTCTCGACGAGGCGGCCCTGACGACTCGGGCTCCGGGCCCTCTGCCCCTTGACGCTCTTCTCCCCTAATGCAAAGTCCGAGTTCATGTTTTTCTCCGTTTGGCCTGAGCTTCCAGGCGAAGATCTTTTTTTAATATTTTACCGATAGCGTTTTTTGGGAGTTCCTTCCAAAATTCGAAATCTTTAGGGATTTTATACGGAGCCAACCGCTTACGGCCGTGGTCCAGGAGGTCCACCTTTGAACACGTTTTCCCCTCTTTGAAAACGATGAAAGCCACGATGGTTTCGTCTCCCGTTTCGTCCGGAAACCCCACCACCGCGGCTTCCTCCACGGCGGGGTGGCTTTCCAGCGCGCGCTCGATCTCCACCGGATAGACATTCAATCCTTTCACAATCACCATATCTTTTTTTCGGTCCACAATGGACAAATACCCGTCTTCGTCCAGGCGCCCCAGATCACCGGTTTTGAGCCACCCGTCCTTAGTGAAACTGGCCCGGGTTTCTTCCGGCCGTTTGTAATAACCCGCCATCACGTTGGCCCCGCGCACACACACTTCCCCCACTTCCATGGGGGGAAGCGAACGCTCGTTGTCGTCCACCAATTTAATCTGAACCCCCGGAACCGCAACCCCCACCGTTCCGGCTTTCCGATCCTTATGGAGTGGGTTCACCGCGACAACCGGCGCGGCTTCGGTTAATCCATATCCCTCCAAGAGGGGAATGTGAAATGTCTTTTCAAAAGCGGTGAGTACCGCCGGGGGAAGAGCCGCGGCCCCCGAAATGGCGACCCGAACCGGATTGACCACCCGAAGAGCCAACGCTTTTATTCCCCGCACCTTCTGGGTCAGCGCCGAAAAAATTGGAGGCACACCACAAAACACCGTAACTTTGTGTTCCCAAATGGCTTTCAGAACCGGATCAAAGGGGAGAAGGGATTCCATGATCACGATGGGAGATCCCAATCGAATCGGCAGGAGCACGTTCACTGTCCAGGAAAACGAATGAAACATGGGCAAAAGACAGAGAAATCGATCTTTCTCGCTCACCTCAATGGCCTGACGGCAGGATTCCACATTGGCCATAAAATTGCCGTGAGTCAACATAACACCCTTGGGGAGACCGGTGGTCCCCGCCGTGTAGATCAGAAGGGCAAGAGCGTCTTCCCCGAGGGATGGATCCCCCTCCAGAGGAGAGCTTGGATCCAACAATCGGTCAAACGAGTCCTGGGCGTCTCCGTTATCCTTCAAAAAGACATGTTGCAAGGAAGGGCAGGTTTTCTGGGCCTCCCGGACAGACGTAAGGAATTCCCGAGACGTCAGACATCCCTTCACCCCTGCGTCGGAAAAAATAGAACCTATACGTTCCCCTCGTTCAAGGAAATTGACTGGAACCGCAATGGCGCCTAACCGAGCCAAGGCAAAAAACAACACAACAAATTCCGGCGCGTTGCGTAGCACGATCCCAAAGGTATCTCCCCGGCCCACACCCCGAGAAGAAAGTCCAGCGGCACAGCGTCCAACCTTTTCCTCCAGCTGTCCATAGGTCCAGACCTTACCGCGATAATAAAAAACGACGGCGTCAGGAGAACGCCGAGCGGTGTCCGCTAAAAGACGGTGCAAGGTTTTTGTCATCGGAGCATAACCGGAACAGCTTCCAACAACGCGCGCGTCACCGAATGGGCGGGCTGAGCCAACACCGGCCCCGTAAGACCGGATTCGACCTCGCGCCCTCCCGCTAAAATCAAAACACGATCGGTCATGTGGCGGACCACCGTAAGATCATGACTAATCAGAATCAGCGACAAATGAAAACGGTCTTTCAGATCTGCCAAAAGGTTAAGAATCTGTGCTTGAACCGACAAATCCAAGGCAGACACCGGTTCATCGGCGATCAGGAGGCGAGGTCCCACCGCCAAAGCACGCGCAATGGCAATCCGCTGCTTCTGTCCCCCCGAGAATTCGTGCGGATAATAGGATTGCGCGTCAGCGGGTAACCCCACGTCGGCCAACGCGGATTCAACAGGGACACGTTCACCCGTTCGTTTTTCCCTCGGATGAAGGACTTCCCGTAAAAGACTCCCTACGGATAATTTAGGGTTCAACGAGGCCGAAGGGTCCTGAAACACCATTTGCACATGCCCCGCCCATTGCCTTCGATTGAACTCTTTTTGAGAACGTCCTTCCCATAAAACCTGTCCGGAACTCGAATCCAATAGTCCGGCCACCACCCGCGCCAAGGTCGTCTTTCCAGACCCCGATTCCCCCACAAGGCCCAGGGATTCACCGGCAGACAAAGACAAGGAAACACGATCCAAAGCATGCACCTCTCCCCGCCGCGTTTGAAAAGCACCGCCACGCACGGGGTACGTTTTGGTGAGGTTTTTCGTTTCAAGGAGGGGCGTCATGGGACGGCCTCCGCGTAAAGGTGGCAGGACACTTGAACTCCCGGGGTCGAATGGGAGCGAAGGACGGGAGCCCGGCTGAAACAAAGATCAAAAGCTTGCGAACACCGGGGGTGAAAGGGGCACCCCATCGGAATGTCGAGAGGGCCTGGAGGCTGGCCCGGCAAGGCCGGGAGACGGGACTCCGTTCCAGTTAGGCGCGGAAGAGATTTCAAAAGACCCTGGGTGTAAGGATGGGCGGGTGTCTTCAAAACGGTGGAGGTTGGCCCGATTTCAACAATTTCTCCGGCATACAGGATCGCCAAACGGTCGGTTCGTTCGGACAACAACCCCACGTTGTGGGTGATGAGCAAAAGGGCCATGTGGAGTTCCCGTCTCAGATCATCCAACAGATTCAGAATTTCCCGTTGAACCGTAACGTCCAAAGCCGTGGTGGGTTCATCGGCAATTAACAGTTTGGGGTTCCCCGCGATGGCCATGGCTAAACAAACCCGCTGGCGCTGACCGCCGGACAACTGGTGGGGATAGGCCGCGTATAGTCCCGCGGGGTCTGGTAAACGAACCTGTCCGAACAGAGATAAGACCCGATGGCGGTTTCGACCACCGGAATGCCGTTCCAAGACTTCCTCCACCTGTTCGCCCACTGTCAACACCGGGTTCATGGAAGAGAAGGGATCTTGAAAAACGATCCCCATAGCCCCGCCCCGAAGATCGCGGAGATCCCCCGATTTCATAGAAAGAACCTCCGCGCCATCAAAAGTGAGTCGCGTGGCGGTTAGGATCGCCGGTTCGGGGATCAATCGTAACAGAGCGAGACCCAAGGTCGATTTCCCGGACCCCGACTCGCCCGCGATCCCTAACGATTCCCCCGCCGCCATCGAAAAGGAAACGTTCCGGACCGCGGGAATCCTTTTCCCCGATCGACGGTATTCCACCCGAAGGTTTTCAACAGACAACACGTTCACGCGTTCTCCCGAGGATCAAGGACATCCCGCAACCCTTCACCGAGCAGATTGAGCGCTAACACAGTCAGTAAGATGGCCACGCCCGGGAACACGGACAGCCACCAGGCCACATGCAAATAATCTTTCCCACTGGTTAAAATGTTTCCCCAAGACGCCATGGGCGGCTGAACACCAAGTCCTAAAAAGGAAAGGGCGGATTCCGTGAGGATGGCTCCCCCGACCCCTAAGGTTGCCGAAACCAGAATCGGTGCCACCAGATTGGGAAGCAGGTGAACAAAAAGAATCCGAGGAGACGAGAGCCCCAACCCTCGGGCCGCCAAAAGAAAATCCCGTTCACGAAGGCTCAGGGTTTCCCCTCGAACGAGACGCGCCAATCCAGGCCAAGAAGTGAATCCGATGACGGCCATAACGTTCCACAAACTGGGTTCCAGAAAAGCGATCACCATCAGAATCAAAAAGATCGTCGGAAAACACAGCACGATATCCACCGCTCGCATGAGCACCGCGTCCACCGCGCCACCGAAATAGCCTGCCAAAAGTCCCACCAAGGTTCCCAGGGTCACGGAAATGGCCACAGCCAGAATTCCCACTTGAAGGGACACACGCCCGCCGTGCAGAAGCCGGGAAAATACATCGCGACCTAAATCGTCGGTCCCTAGCCAATGACGTGGCGAAGGGGATTGAAGGCGTTCGGTCAGCTGTTGTTCGTTGGGATCGGCCCGGGCAAGGAAAGACGCCCCTATCGCAGACATCGCAATAAACAGGAGGACGAGCCCCCCCCCTAAAGCCAGGCGGTTGGAAAGAAACCGTTGTCCATAGAACCGCCACATTAGCGTTTTCCCGCCAATCGGATTCGCGGATCCACCACAGCGTAAGCCAGATCCGCAACCAGGTTCCCGGCCAATGTTAAAACAGCGGCAATGGTGCCCACCCCCATCACCACAGGGAAATCCCGGGCCATAATCGCGTCAAAACCTAAACGCCCCATACCGGGGAAAGCAAAAATTGTTTCAAAGATAAACCCACCCCCAATCAAGTCCGGTAAGGAGAGCCCCAGAATGGTGATGACAGGGATCAGAGCATTCCTCAACGCGTGGCGGCCAATCACGCGGGATTCAGAAAGTCCTTTCGCACGGGCTGTCCGAATATAATCCTGGCGAATGACCTCCAGCAATCCGTTCCGAACAAAACGAGAGAGCCCGGCCAACCCGGTAAACGCCGAGATAAAGACGGGCAGAAGCAAATGTTTTCCTGTATCCATCCAATAGGAGACGAAAGACAACTCGTCCGCGTTCAGGGCGTGCAACCCAGAAAGGGGCAACCAAGCCAATCGGACCCCAAACAAAATCATCAACATCAGGGCCAGCCAAAAGGTGGGAACCGAGAAACCAACAAAGACAAAAACAGACACCGCCCGGTCCCAAAAAGTATTTTGCTTCACCGCCGCGAGGATCCCCAGAGGCACCGCCACGACAAATATAAGCCCCAAAGACAAAACATTGAGTAGGAGGGTATTGGGCAACCGTTCGCCGATCTTTTCGATCACCGGCCGATCATCTTTAAAGGACCGTCCGAAATCAAGCCGAGACAAACGCTTGAGCCAACTCCCGTATTGAACATACCAGGGTTTGTCTAGATCATAAAGGGCCACAAACTTTTTACGCTGTTCGTGAGCGGAAACCCGCGCGCTCAAATCCGTGGCCCCAGCCGTGAGCCCCCCCGGTGCCAACCGCATGACCAAAAACGTCATCAAGGTAATCCCCACAAGGGTCACCAACGTAAGCGAAAGCCGCCGAAGAAGGTAGGCCGTCAACAGCTACCTCGCTAAACGGTAACGCTGGAGTTGTTGGGGAACAAACCATTCCCGAAAGTTCCACCCAATCCCCGCCGGTGCCACAAGAACGTTTTGAAAACGGTTATGAACCGTGGGAAGAGAATCCGGGTAATACAGAAAAATATAAGGCATATCCTGGGCCACGATTCGATGCAACTGTCGATAAATATTCCGTCTCTCTTTCGGATCGAAAGTACGTCGCCCTTCTTCCCACAACCGGTCAGCCGTTGGGTTATTGTAGCCGACAAAATTGTATCGTCCTTCCCCCTGCTGACTGGAATGCCAAATCAAATATTGATCCGGGTCCCGCCCCAGATTCCATCCCAGGATAATGGCATCAAAGTTCCCCTTATCAACAAAATCATGAATAAAGGAAGACCATTCCAACACCCGAACATCGACCCTAACTCCGATCCGCGCTAAATGGGCCTGCAAAATAAGCGCCGTCTGTTCCCGAATTTTATTGCCTTGATTTGTAATGACGGTAAAAGAAAAGGGTTTCCCATCCCGATCCAAAATACCGTCCCCGTTTGTGTCACGCCAACCGATCTCGGCCAGGAGATTCTTTGATTGGGCAGGATCAAAGGGAACGTCCTCCACAGCAGGGTCGAACGCCAAAGAAGAGGGTGGAAAAGGGCCCGTGGCGGAACGACCAAACCCCAACAGAACACCATCAATAATTTCGCGTTTGTCCAAGGCCATACCCAAAGCCCGGCGAACACGAATGTCTTTAAACAAATCCCGCTTTAGGTTGAACCCGAAAAAGGTGTAGCTGAAAGAGGGATAACGAAACTTTTTATGGTTTTGAAAAAAAGAATCGTAGGCCATGTATTGGTCCGGGCGCAGCCCCATGAAATCAATGGATTGGTTGCGAAGTTCCAAGAATTGAACGGAACTGTCTGGAATCACTCGGATCACCACCCGGTCAATAAAAGGACGCCCTTCAAAGTAGTCCGGGTTAGCCACCAAGACCGCTTTTTCGTCAGTTTTAAGTTCCACGAACCGATAGGGCCCCGTCCCCACCGGCGCCCGGTTCGCGGGATGGGTATTGAAAGCCCCGTTTTGAAATACATGCTTAGGAATTATCCCCATACCCCAAGATTCCAACGCCGGGGCAAAGGGCTCTTTGTACTCCACCCGAACCGTGTGGGCGTCTACCGCCACAACGGATTTCACCAAATTAAAATCCGAACCATAGGGCGTCAATACGTTGGGATCAATCAACCGCTCGTAAGTAAACACCACATCCTGAGCCGTAAAGGGAACGCCGTCATGCCAACGAACATTTTTACGTAATTTAAAAATAATTTCCAAACCGCCCTGCAGAACCTCCCAGGATTCTGCCAAATCTCCCACCAATTTTAAATCACGGTTGTATTTCACCAAACCATTAAAAAGATATCCGTTCACCGACCCGGAGGCCGAATCCGAAGCGAGGAGGGGATTCAGCCGCGAGGGATCCCCTAAGGAAGCCTCCACATAAGTGTCCCCCGTTACAGGAAGAGATTCAATGGAAGAAAGGGCCGGTTCGGGAACAGGATCCCGTCCACAACCCATGAATAAAGGGATTAGGAGCAAAGCAAAAATCAAGGGAGAGGGGAGAAAGAGATTCAACAGTGACACCCTTTTGACCCGAAAAGGAATCAGGGGACACTCCTCAGGGAGTCGGGACCGATGAGGACCCCTTCGAGATCACTCGAACCGTTACGGAAGGTTGGGCCAGAATCTCTTGGTAAACACGGTGAACATCTTCAGCCGAAACGCGCGAGATTTCATCGGGATAAATCGTGTCGAAAGCAAAACCTTTCCCCAACAGTTCCCACCAGCCCAGATACCACGCCAACCGACCGTTGGTCTGGTGGTCCATCAAGAAATGACCTCGAATATAATTTTTGGCGTCTTCCAAATCTTGGGCCGCGGGAGGGCGTGAGGCGAAGTCCGCCAGGACGGATCGAACTTTTTCTTCAGCCAACCCCAAATTTTTCGGATCCATCCCCGCGTAGACGACAAAGGAACTGCCACGCCGACGGGACGGAAAAAAAGAAGACACCTCGTAGGCCAGGGTGCCCTCCTCTCGGACCACGCGAAACAGGGGCGAGCTCATGCCCCCGCCCAAGAGGGCGTTCACCAACTTGACCACGGGGTAACGGGGACTGTCCACGGAAGGGGCCGGGTAGCCCAACATCAAGTAAGACTGTTCAAACGGTTTGGTTTCCTCCGCCACACGCGAAACGGTGGGATAAACCACGGCCGGAGACGATGACGGGGCAGAAGGGGAATCGCTCCACGCGTGAGCGAAAGCCTCCACGCGGCGACGGAACGGCCCCAGGGGAACGTTCCCCACCGTCACCAACACCGCCCCCCGTGGGGAAACCCGCGCCTTGTGCCACGCGACGAGGTCTTCCCGCGTCAAAGGAGAAACGCTCTTTACCGTCCCTCCGTCCGGTCGCCCGTAAGGATGGCTCCCAAATAGCTCTTGGCGAAACCGTTCTTCCGCCACATTGAAAATGTGTTCGTCATTGGTGTGGATCGCGTTCAGAAGGGCGGCACGTTCTTTCTCCACTTCGGCTTCCGGAAAAGAAGGCCGCAAAAGGATGTCTTCAAACAAGTCGAAGGTTTTGACCCATTTATCAACCGTGACCTGGCCGCCGACGGCCATGGCGTCCGGTTGGGCGTCCACACCGAACGACGCCCCAAGCATTTCCATTTCCTGAGCCAGATCAAGAGCGCTCCGGTGGGTGGTCCCTTTCACCATGGTGGCCGTCATCAACTGGGTGAGACCCGCCTGTTCCACCGGTTCTTGAATCTCTCCACCTGGGATAAACATTTGAAACGCCAAAATACGGTTGTGCTTCACCGTGCGGTGAATCCATTTCAATCCGTTGGAAAATTCCTGAACAGTGGTGGTGTCAGCGCGAACAACAGAAAGGGCGGCGGTCATGATTACGGCTCCTAGGATAAATCGCGGGCGCATCGAGTAAAGGATTTACTGAACAGACGAATTTTCTGGGGTGACGACAATCCCCCCCATGGGTCGTCCGATGGTGTATTGAGACAGGAGGGTCGCCAGGGCTTTAGGGGTCACGGCGTCCAACCGCTTGAGGTAATGGGAAACCAATTCTGGTGCCCCTAGGGTCGTATAAAACCCCCATTGCGAAGCTTGCCCGTGGTAGGTTTCCTGAGAAAACAACCAGGAACTCCTCAACTGCGCCTTGGCGCGGGCCACTTCTTCCGGCTTAAACCCATTAAATTCAATCTCATGAAAAAGGAAATAGATGTCGTTGGGAAGGGAACGAACTTTCTCAGGAGGACACTCGGCAAACACACCAAAAGCCCCCGATCCTGAGTGGGTAATGAAACTGGAACTCACGCTCCACACCAACCGCTTCTCTTCTCGCAGCGTCTGATACAAACGGGAACTTTGCCCTCCCCCCAAGGTCGCGGCCAACACGTCCATAGCCACCTGGTTGGGGTCTTTTAACGTGGGCCCAACAATACCGAGAGCCAGATAGGCTTGTTTGGCCGATCGGCGAATGGTGCGCACGTCACTGTTTTCAGCGGGCGGTTCAATCAGGTTCGGCGCTGGGGGAAGAGTCCCTTTCGGCAAGCCCCCGAAGACCTCTTTGATCTTCTTGGACACCTCTTTTTTCTTGACATCGCCCACCACGACCACCACCATGTTGTTGGGGACATAATATTTCTTGTGCTGGTCCACCATCAGGGACCGGGGCATATCGGTAATGGTTTGAACGGACCCAATCACTTTTTGCCGATAGGGGGTTTGGGTGTAGAGCGCTTCCAAAAACCCGTCCCACAGGTCGGATTGGGGATCATCGTTACGCCGTTTAATTTCTTCCAAAATAACTCTGCGTTCTTTCTCAAATTCCGTTGGAGGAAAGGCCGGGTTCAACACGGATTGGGAGAGGACATCAAAAGCCTCTTCCCACTTGTTCGAGGGCATATCGATGAAATAGTGGGTCGTTTCACTGGCCGTGGCCGCGTTGATGGATCCTCCGTTGGATTCCACAATTTTCGATATTTCGTTGGCGGAAATCTTATCGGTCCCCTTAAAGATCATGTGTTCAAGAAAGTGGGACACCCCCGACGTGAGCCCCGCTTCGTTCACCCCACCGCACCGCACCCAGATTTGAAGAGACACCACCGGAGAGGCGTGGTCCTCCACAATGACAGTTCGAAGGCCGTTGGGAAGGGTTTTGACCGGTTTAGCGGCCTGGACGTTTGAGGAGGTCAAGGTCATGGACAGGAGGGCAAGGAGAGCCAGGAAAGGGGGGCGCACGTGCTCAAATCGCCGTCGTCACGAGCGTTTCCGTGGAACAAACCCCCGGAATCGCACGGACCTTTTCCACAACGATGTGGGTCATGGAGGGCAGATCCTCCGCTTCCACATCCACCACCAGATCCCATCGACCATAAACCGCGGACACATGGGCCACGCCTTTGGTCTCTTTGATTTGTTTCAGGGTCGACTTTTCCCGTCCCGCGTTCAGGCGCACCAGTACCAATCCTGTGACCATGAATCCTCCGTCCTGCAAGAAGTGCCGCCGTCACAATCTCGGCGGAAAACCGATATCACCAACCACCAACCGTCCAACGAACCCCCGAGCGCTCGGCAACAGGAGCCCTTTTTTGGGTCGTCCCAGAGTCACGGTCACATCCGCCCGAACCGTCTCCCCCAAGGGACGACCACGATCGGCGTCCAACCCCGAAGGGACGTCCACCGAGACCACCCGTTGAGCCGCCCGGTTTAGATCCGCAATCAACCCGGCGTAGGGGTCCACCACCGGAGGCCGCAATCCCGTCCCCAAAAGCGCGTCCACAAAACAACGGGTCCCCCGGATGAATCTTAGCAACTTTTCAGACCCCGCATAAACCGTCCAAGCCAACCCCATCGGTGGAATCCCCATCCATAAAACCGCGACGTCCGGTTTAAATCGATCGATCGGGAGAGCCAGACAAACACGAACCCGACGCCCGGCCTTCACCAACCAACGGGCGGCCACCAAACCATCTCCCCCATTGTTCCCCGGCCCACAAAAAACGGTCACCGGCCCAGACCCCAAACGAAGGGTTTCCGCACACACCGCCCGCCCCGCGTTTTCCATGAGCGCGGGGGTGGATATCCCAAAAATGCTCGCCGCACGCCGATCCAATCGCCGCATCCGCGCGATGGACACGGCCTCTCGGGCAGAGGGGTTGATCACTCGGCGGGAGGAGGCGTTTGCCTTTTTTTCAAAAGATCCCGGGCCCCTAAATAGGCGTCGAGAATTCCATAGCCCCAGATGGCGAGAGTCAGATACCAAAACGTGTTCACAAAAGCGGTACGCTCTTCAACGATCTGTTCCACGAATCCCCGCACCTGCTCCGGAGACACTACCCCATCCAGGGGAAGAAACGCCGCCAACGCCACCGTCACGGTCATCATAAACCCCATAATAACCAAAAAGAAAAGAACCATTAACGCCACACCCTTGGCTTTTTCTTTGTTGTAAATCTGCCCCGCCCCGGGGATAACGAAAGCTGAGAGAAGAACAGGGAAAATAATTTCTTTCATAAGATTCACCTCGTCGGCCATTATAGGATTTTGTGGCAAAAATGTGTCTTTTGGATTTCCCCTTGCGGTCCATCGATCCTGGGTTTAGAATAGGGGGAGAGACATCCATGAGCGACAACAACGGCCTCGTCCGGCGACACGATCAGTACCAGTTCGAAGTCAAACTGGGCTATGACCTTCACCCGCAGCACACCCGCGAACGATACCAGGTGGACACCTATTTTTTTATTCCTGAAAACCTCGATATCAATGAGGCCACCTATTCCAAAAACCAATTTTACCGGGACCTCCTCCTCTACATTCGGTTCCGCACCCCCGACTTCACCCTGAGCGCCCTCACCGACGCGGGATCCGATCGATCCCCACTGGCCGGTGTCGTGTCCCACCTGGCCGCGCTGCGTATTGCTCCCTCAGAAAAAAAGGCCCAAACCTTAGATTATGAAATACGTCTTCTGGGAGCGGTTTTAAAGAATTCCCTGCGCCTGCAAACGCGCGCGATCGGGAAACTTCTGAGGGCCCCGAACGGGAAAAAGATTTTAAGTGACCTTCCCCAAGCGGAAGCTCTTTTGGGCGAGTTCCTCAGGCAATCCCATAGCCTCCTCACCCGATTTCGCGCCTTGCGCATTGATTTCGAAGACCCCACTCTTCCCAAAGGACCAGCCGCCACCTACGCGTTCACAGACGAATACTTGAGCCTCCTGATCGAAGAGCGCGCCCACGAAATCCTTCGGTTGTTGCAAGACCGGACCGAAGAACCCTTAATCCGGGCGGCCTTATCCATCACCGCGTTGATCGAGAAAGAAGTGGCCTATCGAAAAGAGAGGGGATTCCCTTCCCTGGTTGACGTGGGAACGGAAAACGAAACGCTGGTCTTTCGGTTAAGCGTTTTAAAGAAGTTCATTGCCAGCTCCCTTCACATCCGAGTGCGAAAACGGGAGGGAGATCGACGCCTGGAACACATCCTGCTCTCCCTGGGCGCGGGGCTGGCCATGATCTTCGCCACAGCGGTCGCCTTTTACTACCAACGGGTTTACGGCACGGTGTCCATGGGTTTTTTCTTCATCCTGGTGATCAGTTACATGATGAAAGACCGGATGAAAGCCCTTTCCCAAGACCGACTTCAAATGTGGTTATCCAAAAATCTTTACGACCAAGCCACGTCGATTTACGACCCGTTGACCGGAAAAAAGATGGGGGTGTGCCGGGAAGCGGTGGGGTTCGTTCCAGAAAAAAGAGTAGATCCGTTGGTCTTGAAACTCCGAAACCGAGACCACATCACGGAAATCGAAAACACCTGGCTCTCGGAAAAAGTAATTCACTACACCAAAGAGATCACCCTGTTCTCAAACCGCTTTCTCCAGTTTCACCGACGCAAGACCGGAATCACAGACATCGTTCGTTTTAACCTCCGAACGTTTCTTGTGAAAATGGACGAACCCATTAAGAAATTGTTTACCCTCAAAGAAGGGCGGAGCGAACTCATTCCCGGCGCGCGGGTTTACCACGTGAATGTCATTCTTCGGTTCGCCTCCCGGAGCGAAACCCACTACGAAAGGATTCGATTGGTCCTGAACCGCGACGGGATTAAACGCGTTGAACCCCTGGGAACCGAACGGGCTCCCGTGGGCCGAGGTTCTTTTTACCCTTCCCCTTTCCGCCCCGCGTAAAGACGGGCCCCGATGGCCAACAAGGCCAACAGGGTGGCTACAAAAGGACCGGTGGGGAAATCCCAACGAAAAGAAAGTTCAAACCCGATCCCGGTTGTAAGGACCGACGAAACCAGACAAAAAACGACCAAGCCACGCGTTTGCCGAACAAGGAGGAGTCCCGCGGTCGCTGGGAGAATAAGGTAGGCGAAGGACAAAAGCACACCTAAAACGTGAATGGAAAGAGTGAGGGCACCGGCAAAGAATACCTGAAAGATTCCCTGCCACAGCGTCACCCGCAAGCCGGCCACTTCGGCCCCCACCGGGTCAAAAGCCAACCAAACCCAACGGCGAAACCAGAGACCTAACCCCACGATGGTAATCCCAAAGAGCCCGACAGCCTCCCACACCTCCACAGGTCCAAGCGAAAGGATGTTTCCAAAGAAAATGCCCAACACTTCGCTTTCCCCCCGAGGGGATTTTGACAGAAGAAGGACAGCCAGGGCAGCACCCAAAACGTAAAGTGTCGCGACCCAACTGTCGGCCGACGCGCGTCGAGAGCGAGACAAAAAGGACAGGGCAAGAAGACCGGCCAACACAAAGGACCAGGAAAACAAGCTGGCTCCCATATGGAGCCCCAACAAGATCCCAACGACCCCCCCCAAAGCCGCCAGTTGAGACGCCGCCAACCCTGAGAAAGAAATGTTCCGCGTGGTTGAAAAAATCCCAACCAAGGAGAGGGTTGTTCCCGCCAAAAGGGCCGCGACGAATGCGGTTCGCATGAAGGGAAGAGCCAAGAAGGTCATCACAGGGTCTCCTTGGGACGAGCTGGGACGACCCAACGTTGCCCCTCTTGTTCCATATGGACGAAGGGAACCCCGTAGACGTCCTCAAGCCGACGGGAGTCGATCATTTCGTCAGGGGTTGAAGAAATCACGCGACCCTCATGGAAGAGCAAAATCCTCGTGGATAAATTCATAGGGATGGACAAGGAGTGGGTCACTAAAAAAACGGTCTTACCACCTTTCGACAAACCGGCCACCAGTTCCAAAAGGTCCCGTTCGGCCACCACATCCAAGCCCCGGGTCGGTTCGTCCAATAGGTAGACGTCCGGAGCCTGCGCCACCGCCTGGGCGATCGCGGTCCGCTGCCGTTGTCCTCCTGAAAGTTCGCGCAACAATCGGTCGCCCAAGGGAGCGACACCCGTCACCGCCATGGCCTCCACGACACGCTGACGGGCCAGGTCCCCCAGACGCCCCCCCCATCCCAACGAACGTGCGGGCAATTCCACAACATCTTTAACGGTGAGAGGCCAAAAAAGATTCATTTCTTCCGCTTGGGGCACATAGGCAAATTTCGGCCCCGATCGCCGGTCCACCCGCCCGGATAAAGGGCGCAAGAGGTCCAGAACAGACCGAAGAAACGTCGTTTTCCCACACCCGTTTGGGCCCACCAATCCAACGGATTCACCGTCAAAAATATCAAGATTTACCCCACGGAGCACCACCCGATGTCCATAACCCAAATCCGCGTTTTCAAATCGAATCAGGGGAATGGTATTCATTTTTTCTCCAAAGCGTTGAGAAGCGCCTTGACATTGTAATCGAAGGCCGAGATATAGTCCCTGGCCTCGGGCACAGCTTCTGGAACCAGAGCGATGGTGACCACTCGGGCCCCCGTGGCACCTGCCAAAGAGTCAGGAGTTCTCCTTTCGAAGTGAGTCATGGTTAAAATCAAGGGGACCGACTGGCCTTTGATAAGGGCAATCAAGTCCGCCGTATGTCTTGGTGTAGGTGGAATCCCAGGTTTCGGCTCAATTTCCCCAACGGGGGAAAAACCGAAATATTCCGCAAAATAAACCAGGTTTTTATGATAACTCACAAACAGAGTGCCCCGAACACTTTCCATTTGTTTTTCCCAATCCGACATTTTAGCGTTCAACTGTTGAATGTAATTCTTGGCGTTCGTTGCGAACACAGGACTTCCCGGAGGATCCAAGGCTGACAATTTCTCTACCATCCCTTTGATCACAAAAATGGCATTCCGGGGGTTTCCCAAGTAATGGGGGTTCCCTCCGGGGTGCACGTCCCCCTCAGAACGACTGAGCGTGGAAGGGATTTCCAAAGGATGAATCAACGTGGACGCATCCAAAAACCCGAGGGCGCCCCGCTGAACCTTAAGGTTCCGTGAACCTTGGACCAGCGAAGGAGCCCACCCAATCTCCAAATCCAAACCGGTCTCAATAAAGAGATCCGCCTCCCTCACTTTAAGAATTAGTGAGGGTTTGGCTTCCACAAAATGCGGGTCCTGATTCCCCCGAGAAAGGCATTCCACTTTAACCCGATCGCCTCCCACCTGCCGAGCCAAATCGGCTAAATCCGGTGTCGTCGTCACCACCTTTAACGGCGCGGCGAACCCAACCAACGCAAAAAGAATAATGCCCAAAACGCTTCCAATCATTTTCATAAGATTCTCCTAAAAAAAGTCCCCTCTTTCCTAATAGGGAAAGACCTTCCTTGTGTGCAACCCGGGGGATAGGTAACACTTTAGACCGGGTACATGGGTAACAGTTTTACCGGATCGCAGCGTTGTAATCGTTTATTCGATGAATCATATTCCGCCAGAGGAACTGGGCCAAAATGAATTGCCCATCGATCGTTGTCAACGCGACGCAACCCCACTTGCTCCCCGATCAACGCTTCGCTTAGAAATAGAAAGCCGCCGCCCCACTTGATTTCGCCGTTAGATCTCACGCGCCGGACTTCAATACCATTTCCGTATTCCAACGCCGGAAGGGTTTCCGGATAGGATCTGCCCGACGGTCGGTAAATCTGGGCAGGCGTCTGCATTTCCAAGGATGAATGGGGCCGCTCCTCGTTGAACTCCCTTCGGAAAAATGTAAACGATCTTTGTTGCGCCATGACGTTTTTCTCCGGTGGGTTCACTGTCCCCTCCGCCAAACTTCGATGCATTCGCTCGTGACATCCGTTTTCTTCCGGATGACCAGGCCGAATGCGCTCCGGAATTATCCCCAGCCGAATCCACCATACAGACAACCGCGACAAGCCGCCCAATCCAACGCTGGCAAACGGTGGCCCATTATCTGTTCGAATCGCCCAGGGCAAACCGAATTCTCGAAAAGCCAACTCAAACCAGGGACGAACGTCGTTGCCCTTCGTCGATATCAGCGCCCGGCACTCGATCAAATATCGGCTTGCCAGATCCGTAATCGTCAGTGGATCGACCCGCCCTCCGTCCCGTGTGCGAAACCATCCCTTGAAATCCGCACCCCACACGTCGTTGGGTCGGTGAATCTCGCGCACATTCCCCGCGAAGGCCGGTGTCCGTTTCCGGTGACGTGGGGGTTTCGTCAGACCGTGACGCTTTAGAATTGCCCCTGCCGTGCTCACCGCCGGCCAGTTTTCATTCGGCTGAAGTATCTTCAGCCGATGAATCAGTTTGAGCGGCCCCCAATGCGGATGCTGATGCCGAAACCGCACCAACTTTTCTTCCGTTACCGTGGGCGTCTGGTTGGGATGGTCGTGTGGGCTTCGACTCATTTCCCTCAAACCGTCCACGCCATGCCTCTCATACCGCTCAATCCACTTGTATCCCGTTTTTCGGCTGATTCCGTAGATAAGACACAAGTCCGCCACGGTTTCCTCGTCCTTCAGCCAATCACCAATAAATTTCACTCGTTCTTCCATAGGGCAGGTCTCTCTCCAGGGCATAGTGTGTTCCTCCTTGCCCTTTAATGTACCTGTTACCTATGTGCCCGGTCTATTCTGTTACCACTGTACCCGGTTTATACCCACCCCATCCCTCTCCCGCGAGCGGGAGAGGGCAAACACTTTAGAGGGCTAAAGAGACACGAGTATTCGTCCATGCCGCGGGTGTTTGAAGGGAACCTCGCCCCTTTTGAAACCTTTTATCAAGAGGCTAAAACCCGGGATAGGACCATGGTTCGCCAATTGATTGTGGGAATGGGGGAACTTCCGAAGAACAGAAAGGCGGTGGCGGTTTTGGTCGCGGGCGGGTTTCACGGCGATGGGGTGATCCGCCGATTAACTGAGAAAGGGGTCACCGTTGTCTCTTTTACGCCCAAGGTCACGAAGGCCGATACAGAAGGGGCCGGTTCCTTAAGTATTTTTACCCAAGAAAAAACGCCACTTGAAAAATTGTTTTTGGGCGAAAAACTTACCTTGGCCCAGCCTCCCCTTTTTCCCGAGGCCCGTTCACGTATTGGGTTCATGGCTTGGGCACGGGCCCTTTGGTTGGGGAAAGGAACCCTTTCCTCAGAGGTCTTAACCGACCTGGAAAAATTACGGGCGTCGCCTGAGTTAGCTGTTAAACAACTCCGATATGAAAATGGGGTTCTCTTTCTTGAAATGAATGGTCGGGAGGTCCCCGTTATCTCCCAGGAAGGAAATCTTACTGTCGATATTGAAAGTGAAATCGATCGATCCCCCTTGCCTCCGTTGAGTAAACGGCTGCAAGCCGTGGCCACGGAATTTGTTTATTTTGCCAGCGCTCGAGTGTCGCACCAATTGACTCGTTTTGTTTTCCAATCCCATAGGGTTGGGAACAAAAACATGCATGTTTTGGCGTTACGATTGCTAGGAATAGAACGGATCATACAGGCCACGGACGTGGGGTTCTTGTTCGGAATTGTTTTTGGAGTGTCGTTTGGTTGGTGGTGGTTTCCTTTGACATGGTTCAGTGTGTATGCGGTTACCCATTTAGCCCAACAACATCTATTTCCAAACGCCCCCGCCATGGCCGACCCCCCTGAATCGAATCCTCTGGCCCTTTTAACTGAGAAAGGAAGATCATTGGTGGAAGCGGGGGAGTTGGCCGAAGCGTCGCGTGTTTTTCAACAAGTTCGTGATCAATTCTTGGAATTATCTGCACACAATGGAAATGGAAGGCTAACAGGAAGGGAACTTTCCTTGTGGATTAAGCAGACAGGGACCTCGGACGTTTTTAACGTTGAAGAGTTGCAAGAGATCCTCGCCCAACATCCCATTGAACTTCCGGATGTGGGCCGATTTCTCCTTGCCAGTCTTTATTTAAGCAGTGGTTACTATCAACGGGCGGGCCCTCAATCTTTTGAAGATCAGGAAAGTTCAGAACAAAAGCCTCGAGAGGCATTGCCTTTGCGTTCCCAATTAATAACAGTGGGTCCCTTACACGAGAATGGATTTATGAGAACGGGGTCCACTCCGTATTTATATAAATCGCAGGATCAGAAAAAGAAATTTGTTGTGAAATATCTCGGTGCCCGATCATTGCCGGAAATGTTGAGTTTGAAGGTGTTCCAATATCTGGGGTTTAATGTTGAGGACACAGGTGTTCCTCCGGGGGAAACAGGGTATGTTATTACCTCGTGGGTGGATGGAACAATGAATGTCTCGGAATATATCCGATCCACATTAATCTCTCCCGTTTATTTCAGACCCAGTGCCATCGGAGAAAAAATCTTCCCTTCATCCATCCGGAATATCCTTGAGGGGTCAAAACTCGCGGCCATGATTGTTGATTTAACTGATTTTAATCTTGGGAATGTTTTACTTCACGTCAATGAAAAGGGAGAGATCCTTCCCAGACGACCTGTCTTTATCGATTTTGAAAAATCATTTTACTTTATGACGAATTCCGAGACAGGTTTTGGGGTCATGGAAAAACGTTACCGAAATGGGTTTTCTCGAGACGACTTTTTTGGTGGATGGGACACCAATCGATTAATGCGAGAGCCTCTGTTTCACCGAAATGCACTCATTGAAAACATGCGGTGGTTGTATCCGGCAGTGGCCTCCTTATCAAAAGAGGATATCAAGCGGTTTGTGTCGGAGGCGGTGGCCTCCGTGGCCCCTTTGACTCCTCTGGGAAAGTTGGGGGATGATCAGGAAGGGCTTGAGTCGAAATTGTGGGAGGGAGTGCAATCTGCCCTTGAATTGTATCAACTGGATGTGGGTGAAGGTGGGTTGGCTAAACAGATAAAGGGTAAAAGATTTGCTTCCATTGGGAATGAGCGAGCTTTAATAAAGTGGGGATGGGATAATCTTTCCTATGGGGCCTATACCGTTCGTCAGGCGCCCTTATGGGAAGTTATCTATCAGATACCAGGATTACCTCAACGCGTGGTACAGGTCTTGTCTGATTGGTTTGTCCGGCGCTTGGTCGGGGAAGATGAGAAGAGTGGTGAACCTGTTGTTGCCGAGGTTCGCCATCAAAATGCCATCACGCTTATGGGGACCCTCGTCCTCATTACAGGTCTGATAGGTGGGGGGGGATGGATAATACCCGGCACAATAATATGGGCGTTGATGAGTGGTTATGTCTTTAGTGAATCCCATCGAGGACGAACGACCAGCGAAAAACGGCAGATTTTATTTGTTGGATTCGTATTGGCGTTGTCTTTCCTGGGCCCCAGTTTGGTTCTTTTTTGGTTGGACCCCATTGGGTTCGGATGGGGTTTGAAAGCCCTTGCCTACGCGGGGGGACTCTTGTTTGGTTACGGTCTCAATGTGGGAATCCATTCAATTTATAATGTCACAGCACTTTCCCATGGGTGGGCCACGGCCACCCTGGCGGAAAAAGGTAAAGGGCCGTTTGATAAGGAGGCGACCAAGTCCTTTGCAGTAAAAATAGGGGATATGGTCGTGCTTCATAAGTTAGTGACAAAATATATTCAAAACGCTCAAAAAACCCTCAAGTCGGGAATGGATGGGAAACCATTTAGTGCTGAACTGGCGGAGAGGTCAAGATCAATCCGGGGGGAGTTGTTGGTGCTGGCCCGAAAAACAAGTCCTCATTTCGCGGAGCTCTACAAGGACATCCACAATGACCAGTTGGATGATATTTATGCCTTGTCCGGTTTCCTGAGGAATGTTTTTCTGTTCATCTATATCCCCATGGGTTGGGCCATGGGTGTCGTTGGAAAAACGGGTCAAGTGCCGATGATCGATCGGGAGGGATGGCAACGACTTTCCTATATGGGAGGAACCCTGTGGGTGGGGTGGGCCTCTTCCGGGGTCTCCGAAAAACTAATGACAACCGGTGTTTCTTCCATCGAATTGCCCGGGTTTGTCTTTGTGGATCCCGTGGGGACAAAGGCCTATGCCCTGTCCGTTTGGAGGGATATTGCAAAGTTTACGCATAAATCTGTGTTGGAACAAAAATGGGTGGCTCTTTTTAAAGAATCACACAGCACCCCGATCGGATTTGTTGAGGCGATTTTAGAAAAATTAATTCGGGACCGATTGGCTTATAGCAAGTTGTCCCTTTATGCATCTCGGAAAATGAAAATACCCCTTGAAAAACTGACGGAAGAAGATATTGTCAAAGCGGTCGTATCCCCTTCTTGGAAATGGCGAGAGGAGTTAAGACCTTTATTGGGAGAATTTGATATTGATCTTGAAGATGAAGATTTGTCATTCCTGTTGGATGGGGTGGCCCATGAGATCCTGTCTATTTTGGATAGCCATATTGAATTGATGCGATTTATGGTTTCTCACGAAACGAAGATTGAATCAAAAGAAGGCGATGGTGCTTTGCTGAACAGCAACAGGAAAAAATTTATCTTTGGTGTCGCTGTATGGAACATTGTTGAAATGATGCGAACGGCTCAAACGGGTCTTTCGGGGCATCCCAGGCGAGTGATGGCCAGTAAGTTTTTGATCAATGCCATGGCTGACGAATTGGGCATACCCAAGGGACCCTCCCAGGAAACGGAGCATGACGCGCGGCGAGAATCGCTGTTGCTCCAAAATCTCCTTCAGGAAAGGGGGACTGATCTTGATCGATTCCTTTCCACACTCGTTTCGATTCGGGATCGATTGATGCTTTCCCCGGAGGAACGTTTTAATCATTTAAATGCACGGGTTCCCACGCTCGATGAGATTGATGAATTGTATACCAACATTCCACTGGGAAAAGGGCGTTTGCATCTCAAAAACGGGGTTACGGGTGTTAAAAAACCTTTGGCTCGTTTCCGTCAATCCGTGAACCCTAAAACGCGCTTGTTGTTGGAAAGGGCCAAAATTGTTTTAAGTACGCTGGGTCATGAAGAGGAGATACGGGCCGCGGAATTTGTTAAGCGTTTGTATTCCCTTGCGGATGGGTTGGATCATTTGGTGATGGACTATTCGCCCGACCGGCTGAAAGCGTTTACTGGAGAAATGGTGCGGTTAAGGGAAGAAAGTTCTAAGCATGCGGATAACAAGGAAGTGGGCGACATCATGGGGTTGGTTGAATCGATTTATGGGGATACGGTCATGGCCATTTTCCATAACCGCCTGGAGGAAACCCAATCTCATATTAACCCGGAGGACGTCCGAGGCGCTATTCAGGAATTACTGAACTTGGAGGCAGACCGCGACCTCTTAAACGCCCTCCCCGCTGGTGTGGTCATTGAATTGGATGAATATTTATCCAGTGCCCGTTCCCTCCTGGCCACCCAGGGGCCCTTTACAATTACTGATATTTTGGAAAATGCGACGTTGTTTGGATTAGAAGAACAGGAAGTTGACATGTTGCGTAGGCGGAGTGAGACGGATTGGTTGGACACAGACCGAGCGATCATGGAAAACTTGAAGGAGAAGCTTGGGAAAAGTTTTCCGGATACACTTTCCGATGCCCTGGCTTTGTGGGTGCTCCCGGGAAAGAGCCCAGAAAAGTCTTTAGGGTATGAATTGTATTTATCTCCAGAAGTATCTGAAACCCAATGGAACGAACATGGTTCTCGCGTGATGGAAAGTATTCGACGGTTGAGGGCGGGCCTCTCTTCCGGCCTTATGCCTGGATCGTGGGTTGAATTAAAACCCCAATATCCACGGGTTTACCGCGGTCGTCTTGGGGATAGTCGGGTCTATGTGCGATTTTTGCCCCACACCACTGGCCGTCCCGACATGATCATGGCCGTTTTGGCGTTAGGTCCTAAATCGAATTTTACTAACGATGAAACCCACGGTTCCATTAGTTCACATAAAATCGGAGATTTTTTGTCTGGATTTGTTTTTCCAGAAAACTTTCAAGATTCGGTATTCCGTCGGTTTTCTTGGAAGGCGTCAGACTCTCGGGGTGGATTGGATTCGACCCATGACGCCCAACCCGCTTCCCTCGGCTATTGGATCGCCAAGCGATTAGGACTTAATGAACAGAGATCCCGCTCCCTGGGGTTTTGGGGTTTGTTGCTGGAAATACCGTTCCTCGTTGGTTTACGAGCTTTGGGCGAAGCTCCTGGTCCCATGGGAACCGATGTTTTCGCTTTTCTGGGGATGGAGCCTGTCTCGGTTTCTTTGCTCCTCATTGTTTTTTATCTTATGGCGGGGCTCCATTTTGTTTCGGCAAGAAAGGTGAACAATAATGCGGGGAGGGATCCACCTTCACGTTCCTATTTGTGGAAGACGTTTGGTGTCTTTTCCTTGTACCTCCTTCCCGGTTCCGTTATCCCCGCCATTCTTGTCCATTTGGTCATCGACTTTTATGATTTGTTTTTCTTTCGATCCGAGACCGAATTCCATCGTAATATCGCCGCCCCCGACATATCGACCAAGGGAGAACGCCGTCAATTGGTTCCTCTTCAATCCAAAGATAAGGGGAAGGAAATATTTTCCGCTCTTGTCATTGTTGAAAAGCCGGGGGGCAAATGGCTGGTTTCTCAAAACCATGAGGGGCAATTGGAATTCCCTCGTGTGGAAGTGGAAAGGGGGGGCGCTAATTCCACCACTATTTCCGAAAGTTTATCGGAAGACTATGGCCTTGTAGTCGATTCAGAGGAGATCGCAAGTGTGGGATCCAAAGATCCAGATAATTATAGGCCTGTTTTTGCCTATCGCCGCGAAATTCCGGGCGCTTCTCCTGAAAAACATTCTGTGACAGTGGCCTATGTTGGTGTTAAGGGTGATCGTCTTTCTTCACTCCCTAAGAATGGACGTTTTCGTTGGGTATCTCCCCATACGATTAGGAAAAACCTGAATGATTACGCGTTAAATACGCGCATGGGGTTCTTATTGGCCCTTTTGGAAACGGAATATGGGATGTTAGATGTTCTGGCGGTGGACCCACTTCTGGATATTTCCTATTCCCGGTCGATCGGCCCGCCCCTCATGGTCACAACCGATAAGGGGAAATTTATACTTCACCGAGCAGGGGAAGAGGTTCGTCAGGCTCGGTTTGGGGTGGCATGGCAACAGCACCTATTTGAAAACGGGATTCCCGTGCCAAAAATCCAAGAACGTCTCGCTAAAAGGAGGGACAATGACCCTACGCTTCTTCTCTTGAGTGGTCAACACTTTATTCTGGAGTCTCTGTTGGAAAACGGAACCCATGTCAAAGAAAATGAGGCCACGGTCGACCATTATTATTCTCTGGGCCAGATGATTGGACGAATCCAGAACGTTTCTGCTTCTTTTGCTCTTCCGAGTAACTTAAAAAGGGTTGAGCCGGAGGACCCTCGGCTGGGGCCTTTGGTCCCCCTTCACAACGATTTGCACCGGGGGAACGTCTTCTTCGCTTCTGATGGAAAGGTCACGGGGGTCTTGGATTTTGAACACTGCACGATTGGTCCCCGGGTGAACGATATTTTAGTGGCCCTTTATGGGATCCGTGACATTAGGTTTATTCGTTCTTTGATAAAGGGATTTAATGAAACGGTTTCGAACCCATTGACCGAAGTTGAACTTCAGCGAATTGCCAGGGCGGTTCACGTGAGGGCTGACCAATTGATGGAACAAGATATTTCTGTGTTATCCTTTGAAACACCCTCCACTTTGGCCTGGTTCTGGAGCCGTATGCCTTGGAGCCAGGGGCCCTTGGACAATATGTTACGGAAAGCTCCCTGGGAAACCGTCCCCTTTGTGGTGTCGATCGGTTTGGCGGTCGGTGCGAACCTTCTCTACGGAACGAGCCTTTGGTGGGTGGCCAGTGTCTCGCTTCTTGCCGGTTTGCTGGGATATTTCCACCGCGCGGGAACCTATGGGTTCAAGGGTGCTTCGCTGGTTTCTGTGGCGGCCACCGGGGCCGAGTCGGTGGGAAAAGCGTTTGTCTGGTTTTTGAAGATGGGGGCATGGGGCGGATTTCTGTTTGGGGTGGCCCAGGCGGTTCCAACGGAATTTGTTCCGGCCATGATTGGGTTCGCCACATGGGCCGGCGCCTCTCTCGATTTAAAACTTCATCGGAGGGAAAACCAAAACTGGTTGGCCGCCCACCTGTCTGGGTTGACCGAGCCCCAGCGTGAAATTGCCCGGGACGTATTAAAAAATCTTGAAGGCCGTCCGATCACCTTGGGTGTCGGTGAACTTCGGGAGTTGGTGATTAAAAGAGCGGAAGTTTATGCGGAAGGGCGTCATGGGGTGTCCGTCCCATCCACTGTCCCAGAGGCCTCCTCGGGTGAAAGTCAGAATTTGGTCATCCTCCCCCAGGGGGACCTCTCGCCTGAAGGTCTTCATAACCTTAAAAAATGGATGGAGAAAGACGCGACCCTTGTTTTGGTGACTGATGTTTCCCAGGAGAGCCTTCCAGCGGGTCAAGTAATTGTGGTTCCGAAGGCCTTTCGCACTCTCGGTCAGCAGGCCCCCATTCAAGAAGTGGATCTTGCCCTCGTTCGTGAAGCGCTGGATGGGTTAGGTCTTGTGGCGCGTGGGGTTCCGTTCCGACTTTACCATGCCGCGGCGCTCCGCTTGGATGAATCTAATCTTGGGGAGGGGGATCCTTTCCGGCAGGCGGCCCAAAATGCTTTGGTGATTCTTCTGGAACATATGAAAGCTTTTCCTGTTGGGATCACGGGGTGGAACGATATCCTTGCGGTTTTCCAAGCCCTTGCACAGGCGGCCTAGGGGCTGTTTTGGAATAGTTTGGTCCCAATTCCTTAAAACAGTGTTTGGAATTGAAGGGTCCCTCCGTCAAAAGAAACGGGGGTTTCGGCTTCGGATTGGTCCATTTCTACGTTTCCGGCGATGACGAATGAGGCCCGCGTGCCTTCCCAGCGCAGGGCGAATTTTATTCGGTTGTGGATTTGGGAAGATCGAGAGCTATCGGCTCCCTGGGTGAGAACCTTTTCCTGAAAATTGATCATATAGGCTGTTTCGCCGCTCCATTGGGGGGACCATCGGGGAAGGTAACTCAGGAGACCAATGGTGTCTTCGTAATGGTACCTGTTGTTTTTAGTGGATTGGTATGGAAGTTCCTTCCTCCCGCGCATCAGGCTGGGTCCGGCGCCCGCACGAAGTGTTCGACGCTCACTGAGTTTCCGATCCAAGGTAAAAAAGAACCTTTGGTAATCTTGAAGCACGTGGTTGTCTTCATCCGGACGGGAAGGGTCGTGGGTCAGGCGCCCCTCCGAGCGCCAGCCTTTGGCTTGGACATTCATCGTCCAATCCCCAACCCGGTGGCGGAGTTCCGCGATGAGTTCGGACATTTCACCCTGCTCGATGTATCCGGAAGGGGTGGGATCCAATGTTCGATGGTCAAGTTCCCACGGGCGTCCGTGTCGCGCGTCCAAAAAAAGAGACGTGCGATCGTTTTGCCAGACGGTCTCGAGCCGGGCTTCCCCCGGGAATTTGCGGAAGGCTTCTGTATACCCCTCGTTCACCGATTGGTTCTCGAAAGCGTAATTGGTATCAAAGCGCGGCCAGAGATAAGAGAACCGGGCGTATTGATCAGGCCTCACCCGCCACGCGGTGGCGAACCCGATGGTGGCATCTGATTTATGAAACGAAGGGTTTCCGACCAAAGACACGTGCCAAGGACCTGTGACGCGTGTTTCAAAATCCAATAGGTTCCATTCGTCGTCCCGCTCCAACCCAGCGATTCGTTCGCGGCGAAACCGAAAAATGAATCTGTCGGTTATTAAAGGGACGCGTACCTTGATGTCTTCGGTCAAGGTGATATGCCGAATATTTAAAGAACCACCGCCCATTTGGATCCCATTTTCAGACCCGCGAAACGTGGTGCGCCAATCCGGTGGAAGTTCGTTGGATAAAAGGTCTAGGGCATATTCCCCATCGAAATTATTGGGATTTCGATAACGGGGACCTTCCCCAGAAGACGGAATCGCCCCCATTAAAGCCAACGAAATAATGAGCAGTCCGCGTGGAATACATTGAACCCAAGGGAGAATCTTCATTTTCAACCTGTCCTTGTCTTTTGTTGGCCCTGAGTAAATTCTTTTTTAAGATGTTGCCATTTTAATATTAACGACGATACACATTAACGTAAGTTGTTGGGCGTGAATAATCTTATGATTGAAAAGTCAAGACTTGACCCCACAAAGACTCAATAATTTACAGTTTGTTTACAAGTTTTTAAGGCAACCTTAAGAAGGTGAATGTATACTTTTTGCATGTTAAGTTCACGGCTAAATCAATTTTTAGCGGGGGCTTTGGCGGTTCTCTTTTTTGGGACGAACGTTTTGTTTGCGTCCGCGCCCGAAGTCAACTTTTGGGCCGAGCGTCGCGATGCCTCTCGCCGGACAATGAGATCGGCGGGAGCGTCTTCGGGGGGGGCTTTTGATATTGGGGTAACGGCGGATCGATACCAAATACTGGCCCAACTTCCGAAGGTCGGGCAGGTGACCTGGGGCGCTCCGCAAAGCGTTTCTTCGGTCGGGGTTGGGTTGGTGCTGCCGGGCTCTTTTTCGGCAGGGAACGCCTTGGACTTGCCCCTTCCCTCAAGCGACACACCTGGGTGGATTGCGAATCTTATCCTTCCATACGGATCTATCCGCGACGTTCACATCGCCAATAAGCCCAACGCACCCCTCATTGTTCACGTCCAAGACGCCCACGGGATCGAAGAGGCCCAAAAGAATATTGCCGCCATCATTCAAGGTTTAAGCGAAAGCCGTGGGGTAAACCTGGTGGGGCTTGAAGCCGCCCAAGGCCCTTTCAACCTGGATCCATACCGAAATTGGCCCAACGAAGCCGTTACGCGCGAAGTGGCCGAGTATTTTTTGAAAGTAGGCAAGATTGGCGGGGTGGAGTATGCGGGGATCACCGCTCCCAATCCTCTGACTTTGTGGGGGATTGAAAACGAAGACCTTTATTTGGCCAATGTGCAAGCCCTTAAAGACGCGAACAAGTTGAAACCGGAATTGACAAAAGTTTTGGCCAACATCAAGGCGTCTGTTTCCGCGCTAAAAGAAACGAACTATTCCAATGAACTAAAAGAGTTTGACCGTCGTTTTCTGGCCTATCAGGATCAACGGGAAGGATTGGGACCCTATGTCCGGTACCTTACGGGCGGCGCAAAGGTAAACAATGGGGCTTTTCCCAACCTTCGGTTGCTTGTTAAAGCCCTCGTTGCCGAAGATGCGTTGGACTTTAAGCGGGTGGAGCAAGAGCGCCTTCAAATGGTGGAGGTTTTGGCGCGGAAACTGCCTAAGCAGAAATTGGACCTTTTGGTTCAACGGAGTTTCCAATACCGGGCTGGACAGGTGGGATACGGGGATTATCATCGGTTTTTAAAAGCCCTTTGCCGCGATCATGCCATTGCCTTGGGCGGAACCTTGGCCGCCTACGTTGAGTATGTCGTCCTGGCGGAAAAGATTGACCGCAACAAACTATTGGACGAGCTGACCCGTGCCGAAAGGGAAACCGAAGACCGTCTGGCCGTCACCCCCGCGCAAAAAGAATTGGTGGCTGTTGCCCGGCGGATCGCCCTCTTGGAAAAGCTGTCAACGCAGTCCATGACGCCGGAAGATTGGGCCGTGTATGAAAAAGAGCGGAGCCATATTCTAAAAATCGTCGATGATGTCGCGGCCCTCAGCGGGGCGCCAGACGCGGGTCCCCCTGTGTCGCTTGTCGACCTGCTTACTCCAGCGGAAGCTTTTTGCCGCAATGCCGTGGACCGCAATGAGGCGTTTATTGAAAATTTGAAATCCCAACTTTTCGCGCAAAAGGCGCGCGCGGCGGTCTTGGTGGCCGGGGGATTTCATTCGGACGGGTTGGCCAGCCTCATGCGCAAAAAAGATTTGTCTTACCTGGTGGTCACACCCAAAATCACCGAAGTGCCCAAAGAAAACAATTATCTGGACGTGTTCGCCCGAGACCCCCTGCCGTTGGAAAAACTTTTCGCTGGAGAAGAAATTTTCTTGAACTCGCCTCGACTAGCAGGAGCATCGGGACTGGGCTCCGATCAAGCTCAGAAGTCGGTGAATTCAAGCGGCTATTGCACCAAGCCATGAATTGAAGACCTCGTTTGGAGTTTTGTATCCCAAGCATTTCAT